>JAUXBQ010000196.1 GCA_030619365.1 candidate division FCPU426 bacterium
GCTTTTTTCACCGCGTCCCGGACTTCGTCGTTCAGGCCTTCGGCGAAATATTCCTTGGGCAGGCCGATAACCAGGCCTTTCACGCCCTCGTCGAGCCTGGCTGTGTAATCCGGAACCTCCAGGTCCGCGCTGGTCGCATCCTTGGGATCATGCCCGGCAATCACGTTCAGCAGCAGGGCCGTATCCCCGGCCTGACGCGCCAAGGGCCCGATCTGATCCAGAGAACTCGCAAAGGCCACCAGTCCATAGCGCGACACCCGGCCATAGGTGGGCTTGAAGCCCGTCACCCCGCACAGAGACGCGGGCTGGCGTATGGAGCCGCCCGTGTCCGAGCCCAGGGCCAGGGGTACGAGGCCGGCTGCCACGGCCGCGGCCGCGCCGCCGGACGAACCGCCGGGTACGTATTCCCGGTTCCAGGGATTGCGCGTGGGGAAAAATCCGGAGTTTTCGCAGGACGAGCCCATGGCGAATTCATCCAGATTGACCTTGCCAACGATCACCGCGCCCGCGGCTTTGACCCGTTCTACCACGGTTGCGTCGTAGGGAGGCTTCCACCCCTCCAATATCCTAGAGGCACAGGTGGTCGGGAACCCCCGGGTGCAGAGGTTGTCCTTCAGCGCGATCGGTATGCCGGCCAAGTCGCCTACCGGCGCATTGGCCGCGAGTTTCTTGTCCACTTCCCGGGCCGCTCGCCTCGCGCCGTCCTCATCCACCGCTAAAAAAGCTTTGACTTTTGGGTCTACCGCCGCGATGCCCTGAAGCGTGGTTTCGCAAACCTCCAGGGCGCTCTGTTCGCGCCGCAGCACGCGGTCCCGAATTTCTCTGGCGGAAAATCCCGGCACGTTCATGGCGTTTCCCGGCTACTCGATTATGCGCGGCACGCGAAAGCTGTTTTTATGCACGTCCGGCGCGCCGGCCAGGGCTTCGTCACGCGCCAAGCCCGGCCGCACTTCTTCTTGGCGCCACACGTTTTCCAGGGGCAAGGCGTGCGCGGTCTCCGGGACGCCGGACGCATCGAGCTGGTTGAGCTTGTGAAAATAATCGAGAATTTTTTCCAACTGGCCGCTGAACCGGGCGATCTCTTGGTCATCCAGCGAGAGATTTGCAAGGCGGGCGATCTTTTTCACTATCACTTCATCAATTTCAGGCACAACCACAACCCTCCGTATTCCCAAACGCGCATACTATAGCATACCGCCCCAAGGCATAGCAAGATTTTCGTTTAAATTAAAGAAGTGGATCATCCCGGTTCGGTCGGTGTTTGTGAAGAGGTACAGCCGCCTGCGAACAGGATACTCCCCAAGACCAAGCTTATGAGTAATCCGGTCAAATCGCGTTTGGTATTCATTTTCTATTCCCTCCTCTATTTTTCTAATTTCTTCCCCAGTTTCTCTTCCACGGACTTGAGCTTGCCCTCCAGCATGCCTTTTTTTTCGCCCCGGTCGTCGATGGAGATTGAGGTCAAGACGCGCGGCCACTCGGCCAGGAGCGTCTGGTGGCACTTTTTGATGAGCCCCATGACCTCGTCCCATTCGCCCTCGATCACCGTGCCCATGGGCGTCGCTTTATAAGGCAAACCGCCGGCCTCCACCAATTTGAAAAGTTTCGCGATCTGCTCGCTCATGCTCTCGCCCGTGCCGATGGGTACCACGTGAAATTCCGCCAGCATCTTCCCCACCTCCCTAAAATCCATTTCACCACAGAGGCACGGAGAACGCAGAGAAGAAATAATTCAATGTTAAATAAATATTTAATTCTACTTCTTCCCTCTGCGACCTCCGCGTCTCTGCGGTTTCTGTTTTTATAAATCGAAATAGACTTCCGCCAGCCAGGTGTCGTCCTGCTGCTCGAACTTGAGCTGGTGGTACGTTGGGCTCTTCACTTCCCCGGCCAGGTCCTGCGGCTGGATGCGCTGAAATTCAATCCCGGCTTCCAGGTGCGAGTCTGAATTCAGCTTTAAATCAAACCGGGTGCCGGCCAGGTTGCGGGTATACAACAGGTAAACCAATTCTTCCAGGAACCGAACCAGCAGGCTCTCCCGGTTTTCCGCCTGGAAATGGAAAGCCAGCTTCTCCGCCTCGCCTTGGGGTTTTTGGCGCAGGGCCAGGGCGTAAAGTCCCCAGGCCGCATGCTCGAACACCGCTTCCCTGGTCTTGCCCCAGGCCCGCACGCCTGCATCCGCCGTATGGTCCAGAATTTCAAATTCAGCCATATCTTTTTTCTTTTACTCTCAATAAAGTCAGAGGGAAGGCACGAGCAGGCCAAACACCTAAGTCCCCTCTGCCTGGCGCCTCTTTGGTTATAGCCTGATCGATAATGATACCTTGTGCGCTTGATTCAATTCTTGCACCAATCCAAAGGCATAGTCGATTTGCAGCATCTGCCAGCGCACCCCTAAACCAGCGGTCAAACTTTCCAGTTCATATCCGGCCTTGTACCCCAGGCGCACGGCCAGGGTCTTAGCATACCAGTGCTCCGCCCCAGTGTGAATAGTAAAATCCTGGTCGTTGTCCTTGATGAGATCCAAGGCTAACAAGGTGTTATGGTCCTTGTCTATGTGCAATTGGTAGCTGCCACCCACCCGCAGGGTCAGCGGCAGGGAATCGCCGTCATTAATGAATTTGAGCTCTGTGCCCACATTCTGGATGGTCAGGCCAACCGCAAGTTGGTCACTGAGCAGCAATTTCATTCCTAAATCTCCGGCCAAGGCCCATGCGGTGTATTCCTCAATAAGCGTACTGTCGATGACCTTTACCCCCAGACCGACGCCAAGGTTGGGCATTATTTGCACCGCATACGCTACCTGGCCAACCAAGTCCGTCTGAGCGATCACCTCACGGGTGCTGCCATCGGCCTGATCTAACTGTAGAATTCCACCTTGAAACAGAACGAAACCCACTCCCAAGGTACTGTTGTTATCAAAACGGTTCGTGAACATCACTTGTCCATAGGAGGAATCCAGTAATCCGGTCAGATACGATACGTTCACTTGAGTGCCTGGCACTTGGCTCATGGCGCCTACATTCCAGTAGACGCTCGTGGCATCGTCAGCCACGCTGGTAAAGGCTTCGCCCATGCCCTGGGCGCGGGCGCCTACAGCTTGCTTAAGGACCAAAGCGCCTGAAGTCCCTGCGGCCTGGCTGGAGTCGATCCCCAGGACGCCAAGGGATACTGCGAGAAAAACAATGATTGCAGAGTTAATGAGTTTCATGATACTCCTCCTTACTATTATTTAATTACTACGACTTTTTGGGTTTTACTCATTCCCGGGGTTTTGACATGAATCAGATAGATTCCGCTGGCCACTATAGATTGTTGGTCATTCGTGGCAGCCCAGGAATATGTGCGTTGCCCCACGTTTTGGTACTCATTGACAATGGTTTTAACCAAACGGCCCTGGCTATTGTATACCTTGATTGTTACCAAGCCTGATTTCGCGAGGGTATATTGAATGAGGGCTTGGCCTCCGGCCTGCGGCTTAATCTCCCGCTGAGTTACCTCTACATGATTTTGACCACTCCCCTCGAGTGCGGCCGGCCCGGAAGTATAATAATTGGCCTTGAAGGCACCGCGGGGAATCGCCTCAAAAGGAGCCACATTTGTGAAGTGAGAGGCATAGAGTCGCTGGTCATCCATGGCCACTTCATCTGTAAAGACCATGACCGTACTGGCCTCGCCGGCAGTAGCGATATCCGTCTGCACCGCCGACTTGGTCCTTATGTTGTGCAGGATATCAAAACTTTGCCAGCCATAGGTTGCATGGAATTCATTGATTTGAATTGTATCGGCAACGCGCCCCCCTGAGCCATAGGTTAAGTAAAGGCCAAATCCACGACTACCTTTGTTGTTGAGCGTGATTTCGGGAGAGCTGGAATCAGGATAAGAGCTATACTGGCTGTTACTGTACTCCAACGCAGTGGCAGGCTGCCAGCCGGCATCGTATTGCCTGCTCCAAAGATTATAATCCGAATTCATGAGGCAGACAATTTGTCCGTCATGATAAGCAATGTCATAATAATTAATGGAATCATCGTTATTAATGTTTATATTCACTGGCTCTTCCCACCCGCTGCTTTGCTCATAACGAGTCGCATAGAGTCGATAGATGCCACTTGCCCCGCACTTCCGATACAAGCAAAAAGCATTGCCTTCATCTTGTTCCAAATTCACATCAGTTAACCAACCATTGGTGGAGTCACTCACCATTGGGGCTTCCCACCCGCCGCCAATGGTGTACTTCATTCCTACCACTTCATAGGTGGATGATTGATAGGCGACAAAGGCACAAAACCCTATTGACCCACTCATGGTCACGGAGCAACCGCTGTGTACACCTCCGTTGTATAGGATGGTTTCGCCGCTCCAACCAGAACTTGGATCAAAGGCATTCGTATAAAGCACCCCAGTGTTATTAATAACTCCTATGGCCCGGCCCGTGCTATTCATGGCCACTTTTCTATAGGATCCACTAGTACCGATTACGACCGGTGGTTGCCATCCGCTTTGGGGATTATAATATGTACCGTAAGTATTTGTGTTTGCCGCAAAAACGCACAAAGCTTGTCCTTGGGCATTCATGACCAACTGCGGATCAAAGCTTTCTACTCCAGCATCAATGGTCACAGCTTGGTACCAACCAAGACTGGGACTATAATGAATTGCATAGATACGATTGGTGCTGCCGTCATGGCCTCGAACCACACAAATGGCCGCGCCAGAAGCAGCCGTGCCAACCTGGGGATTTTGCGGTTTGATCCCGTTGGCCACCTCGATGAGCTGGGGTGTGGTCCAATAGGGTTTGGAAAATTTGATCCGTCCCAGACTTGGATCAATCACGAGCTGCCCGAGGGCTGGATAGGTTTTATCGGTCCACAAAGCACCGGAAAGATCTGCGCCAAATATTTCCAGCCAATTGGCGCTGCCGGGCATGATTTTGGTGGTCTGGTCGAATAA
>JAUXBQ010000260.1 GCA_030619365.1 candidate division FCPU426 bacterium
CACGAAGAAATACCGAAGAGCACGAAGGAAAAGAATAAATAGAGTTAAAAGAAATCTAGTAAACATGAATCACGAAGAGCACGAAGAAATACCGAAGAGCACGAAGGAAAAGAATAAATAGAGTTAAAAGAAATCTAGTAAACATGAATCACGAAGGGCACGAAGAAAAACGGAAGGACACGAAGGAAGAACATTAAAAAAAATGCGGGTTGAGTGATGCAATAATCAACCGCTAAAGAAGAAAGGGATAAAACCCGGCGGAGCCGAAATGATGGAATGAGACCAAATTCAAAGGGTATTTCCGGGCGGTTTAGCGGTTGACGCTTAAGTCGCCCCAATGGTACTATTCCAAATAGTAAAATTTCAGGAGCAAAAACTTTGTGGTCCACACTTTATTCGCCAACCGGATGCCTTAAATACGAAAAACTTAACTACCAGGCCGCGAAATTCGCAACCTTACTGGAAGAGCTGATCGAGGAAAATTTCAGCGGCTACCTGGAAGTTTTGGCTTTGCACGAGCACGGCCTGATTGTTTTTCACAAGGGCCGGATCTGCAATTGTTTCTACGAAGGCACCGATGACCTGGACCTGTCCCGCGAAGAAATCATCAAGCATTTTTTAAACACCAAATCCAGGGTGCAGGAGAGCATCATCAACGTGGGGGAACTAGACCCCCGGGTGGTCCTGGCCCTGAGCGCCCTGGAGAACAAGCGGCCCGTGCATCGTGAACTGGAGACCGTTTTTCTGGACATGCCAAAACTTATCGCGACCTTTGGCCGGAAAAAATTTACCGGCTCCCTGCGTTTTTACCACATCCGCAACAACACGCGCCTGGGTAATATCCTGCTCAAACTGAATAAAATCACCACGGACCAGTTGAGGGACGCCATCCGGCTCCAACTGTCCGGCGAGGGCGCCCTGCGCATGGGCGACGCGCTGGTGCAGATCGGGGCCATTGGGGCCGAGGATGTGAAAGAAGCCCTGGACCGGCAATCCTTTGCGCGGAAAGGTTCGGACATCGAGGTCGGCCTGGCCCTGTTTTCCCAGGGGGTTTTTCTGGGTGGGTACACCGAGGATGATAAAATAACGATGCAGAAGCAGTCCGAAGTATTAAGCTGGGTCAACAACAAGGAAGTGCTCATGGACATCATTGAGGGTGTGTTACCCGCGCCCCTGGCCTTGGATAAAATACTGCCCTCTTTGTCCGGCAAAGCGGCGCCGAAACCCAAGCCGAAAAAATCCGCGACCAAAACTTCGGTTAAGGAAAAGGCCCGGGCCGCTGCCAACAACTTCCAGGACTTTCCAGACGACACCCTCATGCTCAGGGCTGATGATCTGATTCTGGAAATTCATTCGCAAGCATCCCCACCACCTGCGGACGCGCAAAAACCCTCCGCTTTTGATAAAAACCTGGAATGGCTTCGGGAAGTGGAGAACGGTAACGTGAGCGCGCCTCCTCCCGCGCCGGCCGAGTCGTTGTCGCCGGTTCCGGAGTTCGAAGCATTCGAGGACAACGACCAGTACATTTCCGAGGCCGCTGCCGCCTTGGCCGAATCCGAACAGGTTAGTACCAGGCCACTCTCCCCGGTCCAACAAAAGGTGGAGTGGATAGACCACATGTTTGAAAGCCGCATGGGCTTCCTGGGTAAGGCCTTATTGGACCGGGAAAAAAAGAAAGTGGAGATTCCGGGCCGGGGACTGACCGCCGTGCAATTGAAGAGTATCAATGAGCACATGTACGCCTCCGCGCGCCTCATTATCGGGTCAGAAGCAGCCGGGGAAATCCGGCAAGACATCGAAGAACATCTGGGAGACTTGTAAACCCGTGGAAACTATCCTGACCCCCCTGCAGCATTTCCTGTTCGTCAACCTGACGAGTTTTATCGCCCTGCTGGGCGGGTTGGCACTTTGGGCCGGGTTTGTGGTCATGGGCCTGGTGGCCCGCCGGTTCGAACAGGCCTACGACGTGGTCACCCACTGGCAGTTCCAGATCGTGGCGCCGGCCGGAGTCTTCATCTACCTGCTCATGCAGTCCCTGGCCTCCCTGCGGCACCAGAACATGGGGCCGGTCGAGCTGTGGATGGGGTACACGCTGATGATCTGGTCTTCCATCTTCTGCCTGTGGGGAGCTTACCGGTTCTGGAAGATCCTGAATTACCTGTCCCAGAGGAATATCTGACATGCTGAGCGCGCTCTACCGGGCCAGTTTTTTTCTTTATGAGATCAGCTTTCTGCTGTTCGCCATTGCGCTATGGTATAACAGCCTGTCTTTGCGTAAAATCAACCAAGCCCTGGGACACCCGCCATACTGGATATTTCCAGCCGTGGGGGGCGTGCTGCTGTTCATGTGCGCCTTCAACCATTACTGGGCGTATCACCATTTATCGCCCCAATATCTGCAGAACGAGGCCCACTATTTGCTTATCCGGATGTACGTCTTTAAAACCCTGTCCATGCTGTACATCCTCGTGGCCGGCGCGGGGCTGGGGATCGGGAATTATCTGTACTACCAGAAAATGATTAAATAGCCTGTCGATCTTCTGTGGGAGATTGCTTCGTCCCGGCCTGTATGATTATGGTATCAACCGGGACTTCTGGTAGTCGCTGACTGCCTCAGTTCGAAATGACACATAAAAAAACAGGCGGGTCGCAAGACCCGCCTGTTTTTTTACGGACTCATTAAATGTTGAATTTCAAAAGAAAAACCGGTAATATCAATACTTACCATTGCTGAATAGGTGTGGAATTCATATGAATCTTCGGCTTGGCAAACATATCAGTATTGTCCTCCTGCTGGGCCTGAGCCAGGGCCTCTTTAGTGTCCCGGCCGTGGCGGCTGATTTATTCCTGGAACATTTTACCGGCGGCTCGTACGGAGCGCAGCCGCCGGGCTGGAGCGATGAGACCAACCAGCCGGCACTGGACGCCGAGATAGCGTACGATTACGTGGATAGTTACGCAGGCGTTACGGTCGTGCCGGTCGCTTTGACTGGAAGCGTGCTGCGCCTCCGGCAGGCTTTTCACGTTAATGTTTACAACACCCTGGAAGTCAACATCAGCTATATCGGGTCAGGCAGTGTGCGGTTCGGGGTGTGGGAGTTAAATCCCACCTATACGGAATATTTATCCCCCCTTGCGATTCTAGGCCCTGGGATCTATACCTTCAACATTCCTGCCCAGACCGGGCTGTCGGGCTTTCAAAATTTAGGTGTGGTCCTGCAGGTCAACGGCGCGAACGGCTTTGCGATTTTCGATTCGGTCCGCATTTACGGTCCGCCGACCCCGACTTTTACCGAGACCGAAACCTATACGCCCACGCCGACCTATACCCTTACACCTTCTGTCACCGGGACCCCG
>JAUXBQ010000135.1 GCA_030619365.1 candidate division FCPU426 bacterium
CTGTTCCTATAATGCACATTATGCCTGTCACATCAAACAGCGTATCGATCTGCGTAATCCACTGATTAATTTGTGTAATCTGCGTCTGATCAATCTGCGTTTCATTTATCTGCGTAATCTGTGTAACCGGTTGTGTTGTATCCACAATCACATTCCGTTTATCCAGCCGCCAGTTCCACGCCTCATCGTACGCCCAAAGCATGGACACGTACTCTCCATCCGGCGTGACCAAGCCCGCGTCGTTATTGCCGTCCCAGAGTTGTTCGACCAGGGTATTCGCGTTAATCGTGTTTCCATCTACAAAAGTGCGAATAGTCAGACTGTCCGCCAGACACACGGTAAAGTCGCCGTTATACAGGTCCTGTTCCGGGTTCTCGTTTATATGCGTTATAATTTCGTCTGGGTCTATAATGATGTCATCGTGAATGCTGCTGTCCAAAGCTGTTGGGGTGATAGACCAGTAGAATATTCTGCTGCGCTCCGCGATCTCCGGGGGCAGGCTCAGGCCCGTACTTTCGTACACGTTGCGCGGCTCGCCGGTTCCGGCGAAATTGAAGCGCGCCTCGTCGTTTTCCTTGCGGAACTCCTGAACAGACAGGGTGGTGAAAGGTTCCCGGATGTTGCAGGTAAACTCCACCTCAGCCGGCAGATACTCGGTGGCAGGCTCCCAATCCAGCATATAGTCAAAATATGCGGCAATGGTGTTGGTGACTTCCTCGCCAGAGTCCGGATCGTAAAATTTAATAGTGATTTTCTCAATCTTGTTCTCCGCGTCAGCCTCGGCAATGACTGAGTTGGGGATGCTGTCAACAAAGTCCAATTCAGAGAAGGCCACTGGCATAGAATGCAGAAAGTCCGCTGTGGCTGTGCGGCGTACGGACGTGTGGACCCAGGACTCGTAGGTTTTACCTGCATCTTCCTTGGGTTTAGCCACCACGTAGAAATCCTGGGCGTGGGGGTCAGTGTAAATGATTGTGGATGGACCACCATCAACCCATTCGCCGTTTCCGGAGAATATGGCATAGACCGTGTTGGTGTTAGTAGTGACAGTAACAGGTGTCTCAAGGGTGATTTTATCTGCCACTATGGTTCTTGGAGCTATTAACAATTTATTCAAATGCTCTGAATAAAAACCTTTTTCATGATGCGTGCGTACATCCACATCTTCATTCCACGACTTTATCTTGAAATATTCAGGTTCGATTGGCAAACCGCTGGTGTATTGCGTATTATCCGGAATGTCCCATAGCAACTCTCTTTCGTCATACCAATGGTGGGGATCATAGGCCGACACCGGGCCATAATATTTCATTTCAAAACGTATTGGGCGCCATTTGGCTCCCTGCTGCTCCGTATAATATCCTTCGCTCCAGCCGGTAGAATTATTCCAGTTATTAAGTACCAATTCGTCGGCAATCCATAACCGTATACCGTTATTCTTCAATTCAGCGCCAAATTTATATTCCCCTTCCGAGGGTAAGTAAATATGCCCTGTCCACCTTACACTGAAATCTCTTGGCCTGACCTGCGGCAATGGTCGGCCCGTGGTCTTGTCTTGTGGATCAGGTACGTATATGGGGCCGCCGAATTCCATGGCAGGTTCACGGTCAGGGGTATAGGGCGCTTCGGGAACATCCCAGTTGAAGAAAGCGAACGGTGTAATGGTTGTGGCTTGCAAGTCTTGAAGTTCCAGATCATGATAGAACTCCGTATATAAACCTGGCATGTCTTTCTCTTTCCATATATCACCCGAATATATTTCCTTGTAATAAGTAATGGCGGTAATGCTATTGCCGTAAGCATAGGAAGTGAGCAGGTCGCTGTTATCTTCAACTCTGTATTCCGGGCCGATTATAACCGTGTCAGGCGGGACGTTAATTACTTGGTAATCCAAATTGTATTCATCAAGGCTTACGGGCTCAAAAAGACCCACATCCTTATCCGTATAATTGTCCAGAGCCGACCAACTGGCAGTTCCGCTGGTGCTGCTGTCCGTCACGTGAACCTGGCCTGGCGGTCTCGAGTACCAGAACTTTGTAGGTATCGGTTCCCAGGCGCCTCCGGCGCCCAAATTCCATTCCAGCTTGGCCGCGGCATAGCCCCGGTCATCGAACATGGCGTATTGCAATCCCAGGATGGATGCATCCCAGTGCGAACCCAGGTTCTGGGTCACGCGCGAAACGGACGCGTCCTCATCCGGCTCAGACTCATTGCGTTCCACCCAGTCGTCAATCCAAACGTCCTTGGGCCGCCACCAACTCCACTCCGGCAGGTTCGGGTCAATGTGTATCTGTGCCAGCTCCTGGCCGTCGTCCGAAGTGGCCCTGAATTGAAGTTCCTGGGCATGGGGCGGAATGTACACAGCGCCTTTCCACTGGGCCTGGAACTGGTCAATGACCGGTTCATCAGGCCCGGTCCCGTGCACGCGGTGTGTGAAATCCTCAGGCCCGTTCAGTCCCCAATCATACCAGGGCGTGTCTTCTATCCGCTCCAAATCCCTACCGGAATGGTACGGACCGTCCTCTGAGTGACTATCCCAATACTTGGCCTCCACCCCATCACCCAGAGAGGGCGTGACATTGCTGTAGGGATCATTCGGATCATCCGGCAGGCCGTAACAATCAAAGTCCTTGGTCAAGGTCCAGTTGAAGGGTATGGGATCGTATTTTATTGCCCTCTCAATGGGAAAAACTACCGTCGGAGGTGTAATAGACGTATCGATTCCTTTTATTTCCACACGACACGTAAACGTAATATATACATAATTCGTGCGCCGGCCTTGGACAACCACTTCATAGTCAAAGGTCTTGGGCGGATAATACACACCTTGGCCCTCGGCTTCCCAATTGAACCGGTCCGCCTCGCCCGTGATCTTATGCGTGACAATCACATCTTCATTTGGTGTGGTATAGCTGATGATCGTCTTGTCTTTGATCTGGTCATTATTGGGAGAAAAGATCTCCGGTTCCACAGAGACTGCGGCAAAATCCGGTGGCGGCGTGGTATCCAGGTCAATCAAATCGCTGGCCGTTGTCCCCTGGTTCCCGGCTTCGTCCTGAACCGTGATTCGGTAATAATATTGGCCGTCTGCGGCGGGGAACCCATCCTCTCTCATGCCGTTCCAAACCACGGCCTGGATTTCGTTTCCGGTCACGGATTTATCAGTCACCAGGGTTCTGACCAATGCATTATTTTCGTCGTAAACTTCTATGGATACGTCCGGCGTCCTGTCCACGTTGTCCGAGGCCATGAATTCCAAAGTATTGCTGTCTTTCAGTCCATCCGGAGGGCTGGGGGAGAAAGGAGTGTCAACATCAACTGAAACCACCTCAACCTGCGGCGGGGACCGGTCCACAATGAGCTCCCCATAACCGGGTTTTTTAGCCGGGTTGCCGCCTGGATCCTGGGTAGTAATGCGGTAGAAATATGTCCCTTCAGCCAGGTTCTGTACGTTCCAAGTGACATGATTCCAGCCCGGCAGGTCCTCGGCTGTGGAGGTAATGTTTTGTACAACCGTTCCCAATGCGCTGTAATTATAGGCCGTAATGGCAGTGCGGAACCTAAATCCGGGCTTATCCTCCAGGTTGTCCCGCAGGAAATAGCTTATAACTGTCTGATCATTGCCGCTTTGTCCTGACAACACGCGCGGCGTACTCGAAACATCGAATATTTCAGGAGCCTGGTTGTCCACATAGATCACGCCGCGGCTTTCAGGCCTGAACGAGGACGACCGGTTGCCGCTGTTGTCCTGGCAGGTCACGAGCACCACATAAGAGCCGTCTGCCACATACTGGCCCAGCTCGTCCTTGCCGTCCCATTGCGCCTCGTGCGCGTCCCCCTGCGGCAGATTGGAATATTGCGCTAAGTTCCGCACCAATTGGCTGTATTTATAAATGCGGAGCCGGATGTCCTTGAGCGGACCACTCTGTCCTCCGCCAGTGGCCACTTCGTCATGCAGACTGAACACAATCCTGGCCACGTCGTTCTGCCCCAGGCTGGTCGGGCAATTTGGGGTTATGGTGTTGGGCGAGACATCCACGATCTCAGCCACAGGCAGGGCAGCGTCGCGCTGAGTAGTCACCTCCGCCATCTGGCTCTCCGCCGGATTGCCCGAGGAATCTACTGCGGAAATCACAAAGCTATAGATGCCTTCAGCCACAGATTGGTAATTAGCATCCAATCCAGACCAAGCTATTTTTTGATACCCTGGTGATTGCTCTTGCTCTTGCATAATTGTTTTTATTAATGCATTCTCATCAATCTGTGTAATCCCCTGTCCGGCGGATGCCGGATGTGTAATCTGTGGATAGACTTTGATTGTGACTTTCGCATTGTCATTGATATGGTAATTTAAAGCGGTTTGTCCAATGCCTGCCGCGAATATGCCTGGTTCGCAATATGCCCTGGAAATGATCAACTTCGTCAAATCAATCCGCGTCTCGCAACTTACCGGCATTCCCCTATTCCCCGCCTCATCCACAGCCTCCAAACGGATGTAATACGCTTTTTCCCCGAATTGCTCAGGCAATTGCGTTGTCCCATCCCATACACCTTTATATTTTCCAGCATTTAAATAATCCGTGTAATTATCATTTCCATTCGTGTAATTCTGATCTTCAATTCGTGTAATTCTATGTACTATCTCATTGTTTTCATCCCGAACCGTAATAGTCACGCCCGCGTATTCCGACAATCCAAACGGTATATCTATCTCATCATTGTTCCCATCATAATTAGGCGAGAACGCCCCCAAATCACTGATCGTATCCGTAATGCTCGGCGGGGTCAGGTCCAGCCGGATGCTCCTGACCTGACTCGACTCCTGCGACACGTTCCCCATCCCATCCGCCACAAACAACCGGACCATGTAAATCCCTTCCGGATACGCCGTGCCATCCGGTTTTAATCCTTCCCATTCTATTTTTAATTCCTGATCTTTTTCCGCCCTAATCTGTGTAATCCGTGTAATCTGTGGATTGATATTGATTTTTGTGTTTTTTGGATCTATTTCATTCCCCGAAGTATCATACAGTTTGAATATCACATCCGCCGTTTCATCCAACGCAAACCGCACACTGGTGCTATCTTTTATTCCATCCCCATTCGGCGAGAACTTCGGATTCTCCACCTCGAACAACGTAAACTGCGCGGGACGCGTGTCCTTTACGATTTCCGCCACTGCCACGGGCCGGTTGTCCAGGTTCTCATAGGTCACCAATACATAATTCAGCCCCGCATAAGGTAGCTTCACGTTGTCGATCTGATACGCGCCCATCCCGTCCGCCAATTCGATAGTCACCGCAAAGGTCTGGGTTTGTCGAATAGCCGGGGTGCTGTCGTTTTCGCGCTCCTGGGAAATCCCCAAAGGATACTCTTCTTGACTGTTATTGCCGTAATAATATGACGAGCCCGGCAGGTGTTCATGCAGGAACGGATCATCGTCAATATATACCTCTACGGTTTGGCCCACAGCGCCGGTTCCTGTAACGGAAATCACTGAATTTGTCGTCGGGCTGTTCAGCTCGTCAATGGTCGGCACTTTCGGCATGAGCTCATCGCCTTTGAGCACCAGATAGTAAGAGAAATGGGTTATCGTCGCGGTGGCCACCACCAAGCCTCTGCCCAACTGATTCAATTCATCCAAATTAATAGGTATTTGCTGGCCGCTTACGTATTTGTAAAAAGAAACGGTAGTGCCCAGTTTTTCCAAATTTCCTTCGCTGTCCAGGTGGTAAATGCTCATCAGACCGTCATCCGTGAGCCCGTAGGCCAGAGCTTCATCATAGGTGAACTTGAATTCCATGGTTGGCTCGGTTCCGGCGGTAAACGTGACTCCCTGGGACGCGCGCAAATCAATGACCGGCCCGATCGGCATGAGGGCCGGCTTGTTGGCCACCTTGGCCTCGTCCAGGCTGATGTTGTTGACTTGAATCAAGGTGTCGTCCGGAAAGCTGCTCAAATTGAATCCCAGTTTCACGCGCTTGTAAGGGTCGTAGGCCGCGGACCCGGCGTGAGTTGTGCCGTCCGCTTCGATCAATTGTCCCGCCTGCACTTCCCTGGTGGCCCAGGCCATGTCCTGGTTGCGATCCACGGCTTTCAGCAACACGGTATAATAGCCCAGCAAGTCGGTCACGTCCCAGTACGCCAGCACGTCGTTCTCATAAGGTTTGGCCAGGTCGCGAGAATCCATGATCCGAGTCCAGCCGCCGCCGCGGTAATAATAAAGCTCGTAATGGTCCAAATCGCTTCCTGCAATACTTCCGCGAATGTCAACGATCCAGCGCCCGGTCGCGCCCGGCCGCAGGCGCAACCTGAAGCTGTCATTGAGTTCGTCCCCGGTATCGGTGTTGTCGTGCCAGGCCTCGTCCACCACGTCGAAATCATCACAATCGCTACCATCTATGTATTTGACGTTGATATTCCAATCCTCGATTACTGTTTCGAGATTGTCCTGGTCGGCGATATTATCGTGCATGAAATACGTGAACCGGCTGCGCTCCACGCCGGGGGGTTGGGCGCCTTGGTTGGACGAGGCTGTGTAAAAATCCCTTAAATTGAAAACACTGCTTACGGCGTCTATGGTAAATTCATGTTCGTTGAATTTTTGGCGTCCGCTGAAAATGGTTCCGTTCACAAGGCTCACGTCGGCGGCGGTCGTCCAGTTCCGGTCGTAGTCCATGAAAAAGTAATCCACGGAATCCATATCCCTGGCCTCAAGTGAAATGTCGTATTCCAAATCCGGATGAGTGTCGCTGACGTCCGTTACCGTGAAGCGGTCCACCGTTATATTGTCCCAGGACACGGTGGGCGGAGGCACATTCGGCGTCCACTCGCTTGCCCAGTTTGGATTGGCCGGCGGTCCGTCGTCCAGCGGCTCGCCGCGCAGCATGGGCCCGGAAGTGGACAGCTCAAACAAACCAAGTGGATTTTCCAGTGTATAATGATAACCGTTGATTCTTTGCCCGTTGTCATCCTCCAGGCGATAGCGCAACTCTCCCGAAACCGTGATCCAGGACACGTCCTCTCCACCATAATTGATGAAGGAATAGTCGGGGTTTACTTCCGTATAATTATGCCGCTGTGAAAGGTCGATTATATCCATTTCGTTTTTTGGATTATATTTGGGGTAGTTATCCACGGATTCATCATTGTAATTCAGGTGGTTGAGAACCAGATTAACCGCAGCCTGATCCCTGCTCTCGCTCGCGGTCAGCGGAAAAGGAAGTTTTCCGAATATTTCGTATTGATCGCAATGCGCGTTGTATGTTTGGTCTCCCCCCTGCCGTTCAAACCATATTTTTCGGAAGTC
>JAUXBQ010000211.1 GCA_030619365.1 candidate division FCPU426 bacterium
CCCCCACCGCCACCCCCACCGCCCCCCCCACCGCCGGAGTCTTCATCTTCCTGCTGTTTTTTTCTGGCAATCTTCAGGTTGTGCTCCACCTCCGGGTCTTCCGGCTCCAGTCTCTGAGCATTTTTATAGGCAGTGAGAGCCTGCTTATAGCGCTGCAGACGCATGAGCGCGTTTCCCATATTATAGTGCGCCTCGAACATTTCTGTGTCAGCCCGCAAGGCGCGGTCATATTGTTTGATCGCTTCTTCGTAATCATAGTCCTGCATGGCCTGGTTCCCGGCCGCGAATTGGCGCTGCGAGCAGCCGCTCGCCATCCCCAGACCTAGCGCGAAAACCACCAGCAGCAGCGCGTTATGCCGGTCCATGTTCACCCGCCTTTTTCCTCCGGAACAGCCAGGCCGCCCGTTTGGCCAGGAACATTTCCAAGAGCAGCAAGAGCAGGGCCAGCAGAGCGGGATAGACGTAGTATTCCTGGTAGACGGCTTTTTTCTTTTTCTCGGTATGCTCGGTTTTAGTCAGCCGGTTGATCTCCCCGTAAGCGTTCGTCAGGGCCTGATTGGTTTCCACGGCGAAATATTTTCCGCGGGTTTCTTTGGCGATCTTCTCAAGCAGCTGGTCGTCCAGCTTGGTCACCACCGGTTCTCCCATATATGTTTTAAACCGGGGATTACCGTGCTCATCCTCGCCGTCGGGGATCTTCGCCCCCTCCTTTGTTCCAATGCCGATGGTGTAGATCCGTGTCCCGTCCTCCGTGGCCTTTTTGACCGCGTCCAGGGGCGGTTGGCCCTTGGTGTTCTCGCCGTCCGTCAGCAGGATTATTACCGCGTTTTCGCGGTTGGCTTCGCCGATTTTATCCAGCCCGTACTGGATGACGTCGCCGATGGCCGTGCCGTCTACCGGGAGAAAATCGGTATTGATGATGTCGATCATCATTTTAGCGGTCCGGTAATCCTGCGTCAGGGGCGATTGCATGGAGACCGACCCCGCAAACACCACCAGCCCGATGCGGTCGGTCGTCATCTGGTTGATAAACTGCTTCAGGGCCTGCTTGGTCGCCTGCATGCGGTTGGGGGTCAGGTCCGTGGCCTTCATGGAGGAGGACAAGTCCACCAGCAACATGATATCCACGCCCTTCTGGGTTAGTTCCTGTTCCACGAATATGGGATTGCCACCCGGCCGGGCCAGCGAGAGAATCAGCAGGGTCACGGCCGCGACCAGGAACAACAAGCGCAGGAAGCCATGGCGCCCGATAACTTGCAGGGTTGGATTGAGCAGTTTAAACAGCGCCACGTCGCTGAACTTGGCCATGGCTTTTTTCCGCCGGCTCCCCTCCCACCACCGCAGCAGTAAAAACACCGGGACCGCGGCCAGCAGCCACAGCCACTGCGGTTCAATCATCGTCAGGCCGTTCATGCGAATGACCTCAGCCAGGTCGCGGAGAGCAAAACTTCCAGAAAGATGCAGCCCAGCGCGATCAGCAGAAATATATTGAACAATTCCTTATAGTGCGGATCCTTGCGTTTTTTCTCGTCTTTGATGAGCTGGTCGATCCGGGTATAGATGGCGTCCAGGGTCTTCTCGTCCGTGGCCCGGAAGTACTCGCCCCCGGTTTTGGAGGAAACCTCACCCAGCACCTCGTCGTTGGGTTCGTCCCAGCGCATGGGCTTCCCGTCCACGATAAACGGACTCCGGGTCCCGAACTGATCGACCGTGTAAACCGGCGCGCCGCCCTTGGCGCCGATCCCCACCGTAAATATCCTGATTTTTTTCGCTTCCGCGATTTCCGCGGCTTTCAGCGGCTCCTCGCCGCGATTATTCGTGCCGTCGGTGGCCATGATGAGAATGTTGGTCTGCCCGTCAAATTCGGACAAACGGTTCACGGCCGTTAAAATTCCGTCCCCAATGGCCGTGCCGTCCGCGTCCACGGTGTTGAGGTTGATTTCTTTAATCGCGGTCTGCAGGACCTCGTAGTCCATGGTCAGGGGGGACTGGGTAAAACTTTTCGCGCCGAACACCACCAGGCCGACCTGGTCGTTTTTAATCCGGGAGACAAACTCGCTCAAGACTTTCTTCTCAGCCGTGATCCGGTCGGGTTTCAGGTCGTCGGCCACCATGGAGCCCGAGAGGTCGACCACCAGCATGATATTGATTCCCCGGAGTTTCACCTCGTCCTCTCCCATCAGGGCCTGGGGGCGGATAATGGCCACCACCAGGGCGCTTACGGCCAGGATGCGCAGGAGTATCGGCACAAAGCGCAGATGCACGGAGAAGGAAGGTTTGTAGCTGAGCAGCGCGGAAACCTGGCTGAAAAAGACGCCCTTGGCTTTCAGGCGGTCGCGGAAGGCTAAAAATAAAACCAGGAGCACCGGGAGGCCAATCCAGACCAAATACAGATTAGACCACTTCACCATTTTCTCCCTTGGCGTTTCCGGAAAAAGTTCACAATCGCGTCCACGTAGGACTGGCCGGTATCCAGGTCCACGGAATCCACGCGACAGCGTTGCAGTATCCCGGCCAATTTTTCGCGATGCTGCTCGGACAATTCCCGGAATTGCCGGCGCGCTTTCCGGCTGCCCGTGTCGATGACCAGGCGCTTGCCGGTTTCGGGATCTTCCAGTTCGACAATGCCGATATTGGGAATTTCCCGTTCGCGGCGATCGGTCATAATCAGGGCGTTCAGGTCGTGGCGGTAGTTGGCCTTCCGGAGGTTGTCCTCAAAGTCGATTTCGGCCAGGAAATCCGAGACCAGAAAGGCGGTGGTTTTTTTCTTGACGATATGCGTGAGGAACTCCAGCGCGCAGTTGAGGTCAGTGTGGTTGGACCGCGGTTCAAACGCGATCATGTCCCGGATAATACGCATGATGTGCGAGCGGCCCTTGTTGGCGGGGATGAAATGTTCAATGCGGTCGGTAAACATCACCAACCCGACGCGATCGCTGTTCTTGATGGCCGAGAAGGCCATGGAGGCGCAGAATTCCACCGCCATCTGGCGCTTGATGCGGCCTACCGTGCCGAAATCCGTGGAAGCGGAAGCGTCCACCAGCAGCAGGACGGTCATCTCGCGTTCTTCCTCAAACTGCTTGACGTGGGCGACGTTGGTCCGGGCGGTCACGTTCCAGTCGATGTTACGGACGTCGTCGCCCTCCACATACTCGCGCACGTCCGAAAATTCCATGCCCTGCCCTTTAAAGCTGGAACGGTAGGCGCCCGAGAGGGTGGTTTCGACCAGGATCCGGTTGACGATTTCGATTTTCCGGACCTGTTTGAGTACATCCTTGATATCCAGTTTCATGGAAAGTCTCCAGTTCAAAGTTCAAGGTTCAAGGTTCAAGGTTTGCCTAAAAGGCAGTTTCTTTTTTTACTTTGAACTTTGAACTTTGAACCTTGAACTCGTCTTAAGGCACTTTGACAGTTTTTAAAATCTCATCAATAATGTTTTCGGATTTGATTTCCTCGGCCTCGGCTTCATAACTGACGGAAATCCGGTGGCGCAACACGTCGTGAGCCACGGCCTTGATGTCGTCCGGGGTGACGTACCCCCGGTTTTCCATAAACGCGTTTCCCTTGCTGCCGGTCGTCAGGTGGAGCGAGGCGCGCGGGCTGGCCCCGTACTGAATCAGGTTCTTGATCTTCAGGCCAACCCGATCCGGGAAGCGCGTGGCGAAAACGATATCCACGATGTAACGCTTGATTTTGTCGTCAATGAAAATGTTGTTGATGGTGTCGCGGGTGGCCACGATGTCCGCCGGCGTGCACACGGGGCTGGCCTGGGGCACGACCCCCTTGGTAAAGCGGTTGATGATCTCGAGCTCATCTTCCGGGGTGGGATAGTCGATGACCACCTTGAACATGAAACGGTCCACCTGGGCGTCAGGCAGGTTGTAGGTCCCCTCGGATTCAATCGGGTTCTGCGTGGCCATGACCAGAAAGGGCTTCTCCAGTTTAAAAGTCTGGCCGCCGATGGTCACCTGTTTTTCCTGCATGGCTTCCAGCAGGGCGGCCTGGACCTTGGCCGCCGCCCGGTTGATTTCGTCGGCCAGCACAATGTTGGCGAAGATGGGACCTTTCTTAATGCTGAATTCCGCGGTCTTGGCGTTATAAATATTGGTCCCGATGATATCCGAAGGCAGCAAGTCGGGAGTGAACTGAATGCGTGAAAAATGGGCCCGAATGCAGGTGGAGAGGGTCATGACCGAGAGGGTTTTCGCCAGCCCCGGGACCCCTTCCAGCAGAATGTGCCCCTGGGTCAGCAACCCCATGAGCAGACCCCTGATCATGATCGGCTGCCCGACGATCACTTTCTGCGTTTCGGCGATGATCCGCTCCATGGCAGCACTCATTTCTTTCCCTTTTTTATCCAGTTCATGAACCACAGGCATGACTTTTTCCCCTTTCACTTAAAAGGTTTTTTCAAACGGGTGCTATCCCCGGGACCGGCGGCCAGCGCGGCCGGCCGGCCAGCGGGATCAATCCTCCGCTTCCTCGCTTTTTTTCTTTTTGGCCTTCGGCGCCTTAACTTTAATCTCCCGGC
>JAUXBQ010000136.1 GCA_030619365.1 candidate division FCPU426 bacterium
GCGGACGCGGTCAATGACCTGATCATCGAGATGAAGAAGAAACTGGCCGTGACCTCAATCGCGGTCACGCATGACATGGTCAGCGCGTACAAAATCGCGGACCGGATCGCCATGCTGCACGAGGGCCGGATCGTGGAAGTGGGCACGCCCAGCCAGATCAAACGGTCCCGCAATCCGCTGGTGCGTCAATTTATCACGGGCTCGGCCCGTGGACCCATTCGTTTGGTATAGGAGGTGCCGGTATGGCCCAAAGAAAAACCTTCGGACTTGAACTAAAAGTCGGAATTACCGCCGGAGTGGCGCTCATCTTCCTGGCCGTGATCATCTTCACGGTCGAGAAGGTGCAATTCGGGAAAGCCGGGTACCCGATTTACGTGTCCTTCCAGTTCGTGGACGCCCTCAAGCCCCAGTCCGACGTGGTCATCGGCGGCGGCGTGAAAATCGGGCACGTCGCGGAAATCGAGGTGCTCGGCGAGCGGATCAGCCTGAAGGTCATGCTGGACAATAATGTCAAGGTTCCCGAGGACGCCCGGTTTACCATCCTGTCCAAAGGGCTGATGGGCGACAAATACCTGAACGTGGCGGCCCAGACCGACACCGGTAAATACCTAAAGCCCAATGCCCGTATACAAGGTGTGGAGCCAACTAACATGGACAAGGCCTTCCAGCGCCTGGGACAATTGGCGGATTCGATCCAGGTGCTCCTGGGCGACCCGGCGCTCAAAACCTCCTTCACGGGCATGATGAAAAATTTCAGCAGCATGTCCAAACGCCTGGACCGGATGGTCAAGGTTAACGAGAAAAACATCAACAGTAGCGTAACGGACTTCGCCGCGGCGGCGAAATCGGTGAAACGCTTTTCCCGGGACCTGGCCACGGTGACCTCGGAACTGGAAAAACTGCTCCAGCCCCAGAACCGGGAGAACATCGAGTCCACCCTGGCTAATCTCAACTCCCTGTCCGCGCGCCTGGACCAGCAGGTCGTCAGCCTGGAAAAAGGCCATGGCCCCCTGGGTGTGCTGCTGAACGACGAACAGGTGGCCCGGGATTTGAAACACCTGATCAAAGATCTCAAAGACAATCCCTGGAAAATTCTCTGGAAATAATGAGTCCGCGCGCGACCAAGCTTAAAAATAATTTTGTCTGTCAGGCCTGCGCACACCAGTCCCCCAAGTGGCTGGGGCGCTGTCCGGATTGTGGTGCCTGGAACCAGATGGTAGAAGAGCGCCAGCCCGCGCCGGCGGCCCGCTCCCGGTCCGGCCCGGGACCGGCGGCTCCGCCCGTGCAGCCGCACCGGGAGATCGCGACCAGCGCTCATGACCGGCAAGCCACCGGCCTGGCGGAACTGGACCGCGTGCTGGGCGGAGGTGTGGTGCCGGGTTCGCTGATTTTGGTGGGCGGTGATCCGGGCATCGGGAAATCCACGCTGCTGCTGCAAGCAGCCTTTGCCCTGGCCCAGGCCGGGCGCCCGGTGCTGTACGTGAGCGGCGAGGAGTCGCCGGGCCAGATCAAGCTCCGGGCCGACCGCCTGGGCGATCCGCCGGCCAACCTGTCCCTGCTGTGTGAGACCCGTGTGGAGGAAATCCTGGCCGCCAGCGAGGCCAATCGCCCAGCGGTAGTCATCATCGATTCCATTCAAACCCTGGCCCACTCCGAAGTGGCTTCAGTGCCCGGCTCGGTCAGCCAGATCCGCGAATGCGGAGCCGCGCTGCTGGCTTGCGCTAAAAATAAAGGGCCGGCGATTTTTCTGGTGGGGCATGTCACCAAGGAAGGCGTGCTGGCCGGACCACGCGTTCTGGAGCACATGGTGGACACGGTATTGTATTTTGAAGGGGACCGGCAGCACGGGTTTCGGGTGCTGCGTACCGCGAAGAACCGCTTTGGGTCCACCAACGAGGTGGGGATTTTCGAAATGGGCGGCGAGGGCCTGCGCGAGGTGACGGATCCCTCGCGCTCGTTCCTGCAGGAACGCCGCGTGGGCACGGCCGGTTCGGCCATCGCGGTCAGCCTGGAAGGCACCCGGCCCCTGCTCGTCGAGGTCCAGTGTCTGACAGCCACCTCCTACTTCGGCCTGCCGCAGCGCCGGGTTTCCGGCCTGGACTATAACCGCTGCTGCCTGCTGCTGGCGGTTCTGGAGCGGCGCGCCGGCCTGACCCTGGGCTCGCAGGACGTTTATTTTTCCGTGGCCGGTGGGCTGTCCGTGACCGAACCTGCCGTGGATCTCGCGGTAGCGGCCGCGGCGGCCTCCAGCCTGAAAGATAAAATCATCGATCCCGAAACCGCCCTGTTCGGCGAGGTGGGATTGAGCGGTGAGATCCGGGGCGTGACGCAGGCGCCGCGGCGCTGTCAGGAGGCCAGGCAACTGGGCTTTAAGCGCTGCCTGCTGCCCCAGGCCCAGGCGGATCACCTGCCGCCCTTGCCCGGCTTGGAAATAATCGGCGTGAATAACATCCAAGATGTTTTAACTATACTGTTCTAAACAGCGCGCGGAGGATAGCATGCCCTTGTCACGAATTCTGTTATTTGCCTTTGCGGCGGCGGCCGGCCGTATGGTTTTCGCTAAAATCAAGGCAGGTGGGGAAGCCTGATGGGACCCCGAACCGAAGTCATTTTGGTGGCCGGCGGGCAGGGACGCCGCATGCGCGAAAACACGCCCAAGGCCTTTCTGCCCGTGGCCGGCCGGTCACTTTTCGCCTATTCCCTGAAAACCTTTCGCCAACTGCCCGAAATTTTAAAAACCATCCTGGTCGTACCGCCCGGCAGCGAGGAACGAGCCCGCGAGATCTGCCGGATGGGCGAGGGTGAACACGTCCTCCCGGAAATCGTCTGCGGCGGGCCCCGGCGTCAGGATTCGGTGCGCAACGGGATGGATCACCTGGCCCCTGACACGGAGGTGGTCCTGATACATGACGCGGCCCGGCCGTTCAGCGACGAGGCGCTGATCCGGCGGGTGATCACCGCGGCCCTTGAGCAGGGCGCGGCCGTGCCCGGAGTCCCGATCGTGGACACTTTGAAGCGGGTTAATCCGGAGAGCCGCGTGGAAACCACCGTGGACCGCCGAAATCTGGTGGCCGTGCAAACCCCGCAGGGATTTCAAACCGTTGTCCTGCGCCAGGCCTACCAGCACGCCTGGCAGAAAAAATTGACGGCCACGGACGACGCCGGGCTGGTGGAACTTCTGGGCCGGCCGGTGATTGTGGTCGAAGGGAATTACACGAATTTCAAAATAACCAAGCCACATGACCTGGAACTGGCCGAATACCTGGTGAGTCAGAAAAAATGCCTGTTTTAAAATCCGCTTCCCGAGCCGCCTCCCGCCAAAAACCCCCGGTGTGCGCGATTCGCGCCGGCCTGGGATATGACATCCACCGTACCCGGCCGGGCCGGACCCTGCGACTGGGCGGTGTATCCTTTCCCCGCGCGGGTTTTACCCTGGACGGCCATTCGGACGCGGACGTCATTTTGCACGCCGCCTGCGACGCCTTGTTGGGCGCAGCCGCCCTGCCGGACATCGGCCGGTTGTTTCCCAACACGGCCCGTTGTCATCGCAACCGGAATTCCCTGGAATTTCTGGCCAAGGTTCGCCGGAAACTTGAGCGACGGCACTATCGTATCCTGAATTTGGATTGCACCTTGCTGGCGGAAAAACCCAAGATCGCGAAACAGGTCCCGCTCATGCGCCGCCGCATGGCCCAGGCTCTGGGCATCTCCGCCGGGCAAGTTGGAGTAAAAGCCACCACTCACGAAGGATTGGGCGCGATCGGGCAGGGACAAGGCCTGGCCGCGCTGGCCGTGGCAATGATCAGCCAGGAGTAATCTTCACCCTCGCGATTTAAATTGATAATTCCGCAACAGCTTGCTGTGCGGAGATTCATTCCTAAAATCCTCCCGGTGGAAAATCATTTCCCTCCATGCTATACTGCAATCCGCGGTGCGCTGTTCACAGCCGCGCGGAAGGAGTTCATCCTGCATGGATAAAATTGTCATTCGCGGCGGCCGGCCGCTTCAAGGCCGGATAAGGGTCAGCGGCTCGAAGAACGCCTCTCTGCCGCTGATGGCCGCCTGCCTGCTGGCTGATGGCCCTAGTTGCCTGCAGAATGTGCCGGATGTCCGGGACATCCGGACCATGGCGCGCATGCTGGAAATTTTGGGCGTAAAATCGGAACGAACAGACCAGGCCCTGACGCTTGATCCGTCCGGGCTGGCCAGCCGGCCCGCGCCCTATGAACTGGTGAGCACCATGCGGGCTTCCATTTACGTATTGGCGCCGCTGCTGAGCCGGTTCGGGAAAGCCCAGGTCGCCCTGCCCGGCGGATGCGCTATTGGGCTGCGCCCCATTGACCAACACCTCAAGGGCCTGGAAGCTCTGGGCGCCACCGTGGACCTGGCGCACGGGTATATCAACGCCAAAGCTCCCCACGGGCTCAAGGGCGATGAAATATACCTGGACGTGGCCAGCGTGGGCGCTACGGTCACGATCCTACTGGCCGCAGTCAGGGCTCAGGGCCGCACGGTCCTGGACCATGCGGCCTGTGAGCCCGAAATCGCAAACCTGGCCGAGGGCTTGAACGCCATGGGCGCCTCTATCTCGGGCGCGGGTTCCAGCCGGATTGTTATCGAGGGCGTGCGCAACTTGCGGCCCGCGACCCTGACCGTGATTCCGGACCGGATTGAGGCCGGCACCCTGGCCCTGGCCGGGGCCATGACCTCCGGCGAAATGATCATCGAAAATCTGCCGCTCGCGCATTTGAAGGCCCTGGAGAATAAGTTGCGGGAAACCGGCGTGGCTCTGATCCCGGAAGGGAAGCAGGCCTTCCGGGTGCAGCGAAAGGAAAAGAAGTTGACTCCCGTGGATATCGTAACCTTGCCTTATCCCGGATTTCCCACGGACCTGCAAGCGCAATGGATGGCCCTGATGTGTCTCGCGCCGGGCCGCTCCGTGATCACCGAGGCCGTATGGGAGAACCGATTCATGCACGTGGCTGAGCTCAACCGCATGGGCGCGGATATCCAGATCGAGGGCAGCAACGCCCTGGTGCGGGGCGGCAACCCGCTCTCCGGCGCGCAAGTGATGGCTTCGGATCTGCGAGCCTCCGCGGCGCTCATTCTGGCCGGACTGGTGGCCGAGGGCGAGACCACGGTGTCGAGAATTTATCATTTGGACCGCGGATATGAGCATCTGGAACAAAAACTGTCCGGCCTGGGCGCTGATATCCAGCGAGTTCCCGAATGAAGCGGCGCGCGGTTTTTCTGGTCGGCCTGGGCCTGATATGCCTGGCGCCCCTGGCCCGGGCAGCCGCGGAATCAGGGGCCGCGACCCAGCTTCGGTTCGCGCCCGGCTTACGTGCGGTGGTCCGCGGCGCGATCACGGACAGCCAAACCAGCGTGGATGTCATGGTCTATAAACTAACGGACCGGGGCCTGATCAAGGATTTGAGCCAGGCCGGCCGCAGGGGTGTCCGGGTCCGGGTCATCCTCTGCCCCACGCAAACCTCGAACCAAAAGGCTGCGGCGAAAATCAAGCAGGCCGGCGCGGCCGTGCGCTGGTATCCGCTGGACCGGCCCAACCGCATCATGCACGTAAAGCTGGCGGTTTTTGACCAGGCGCGCCTGCTTTTCGGGAGTGCCAACTGGACCTACTGGGGCATGACCCTGCACCACGAGAGCATACTGGATACTACCCAAGCCGAGCTGGTGGCGCAGAGTGTGAAACAATTCGAACTGGACTGGGAAAAGTCCAAACCCTGAAAATATTCCGCTACAAACGTTTCCGCTGTTTGCATTACGACAACATGATTAAACATTTGATTTTTATCCAAAATGTCCTGGACCCCGGCTAAATACATGCCGGGGTGACGAAATGGGAGAAGGACCGGGAAGACGTGGCGGGAATAAGGCTGGGGTGACCGCGTTTATTTAATTCGTCATTCCGGCGCCCGGCATCCGCCGGGCAAGAAAGCCGAAGATCCAGCGTATGCTGGACCGGAATCCAGGACTGCAAGTGAATAAATGACCATATCCCTGCATTCCCTAAAAATCCTTGCGAGCCGGTATAAACCCTGCTATAGTAGCTATTTTTAAGGGCTTTTTCAGGAGTGCTGATCCGCCATGCGCCGAGAGAACATGACAACACCCGCCGGAAAAAAACTCTGGCAAAAATTCGTATCGAGGAAAACAGGAGCCGCGGATCCGCTGCGGGTCCGCTACGATGCGCTTACGCGGCGGGTTTTTGGGCGGCCGGTTTCCGCCCGCGAAGCCGTGGCCAGGATTGTGTCGGACGTGCGCCAAGCAGGCGACCGCGCCCTGGTGCGTTATGCCCGCCAACTGGACAACTTCGTTACTTCGGCTGCGAACCTGCAGCTTTCGCGGGCCGAACGCCGCGCTGCCGCGCGCCGGGTGCCGGGCAGTCTTCAGCGCGCGCTGCGGCGGGCCGCGAGCCACATCAAATCGTGGCACGCGTCACAACGCAGCCGCGGCCGGGTCATGGTCCGGCGCCCGGGCGTGCGCCTGGAGGAACGACGGCTGCCCTTGGACCGAGTCGGCGTGTACGTGCCCGGCGCCATGGCGCCCCTGGTCTCCACGGTCCTGATGAACGTATTGCCGGCCCGCGTGGCCGGGGTGAAGGAAATTTATCTGGCCACGCCGCCGGGTCCTGGAGGCCGGGTCTTGCCCGCCATCCTGTATGCCGCCGAAGTGGCGGGCGTGGATCGCGTGTATCGACTGGGCGGCGCGGCCGCGATCGCGGCCTTCGCCCTGGGTACGAAATCCGTTCCCAAGGTGGACAAGGTCGTGGGCCCCACCAACGTGTTTGGCCTCGAGGCCAAGCGCTTGGTCGTGGGCGAAGTGGGCATTGACAGCCTCGCGGGTCCCAGTGAAATCCTGATTCTGGCGGATGACACGGCGCGGCCCGGGGAACTGGCCTGGGACCTGCTGGCGCAGGGAGAACATGGATCAGGCGCAATCAGTATTTTATTGACGCCTTCGGAAAAACTCGCGCGCGCGGTCCAGACCGAAGTCCGGGCACTTACCGCCATGACCCCGGAACTGCGTTCCGCGGCTCAGGCGGCCGTGGTTTTCCGGGTGAAAAACCTGGCCGAGGCCGCAACGCTGGCCGATGAATACGCACCCGAGCATCTGTCTTTACAGGTGCGGCAGCCTAAGCAGTGGCTGGCGCGCATCCGGCGGGCCGGCGCGGCGTTTCTCGGGCCGGACA
>JAUXBQ010000014.1 GCA_030619365.1 candidate division FCPU426 bacterium
GCGTCTGGAAACGGGGGGGATTATGATAGGGGAAATTTGGAAAACGAAAGAGTTGGTAATAGCCGATTTACTAAAGTTATAAAAGCAGGAACGTCCATGTGCCACAGGAGATTATTTAATGCCAAAATTATTGCTTGTGAATCCCAACTCGCAAAATCGCGTCGGATTAGCGAATACACGTGACAAACCCTATCCACCCATTAATTTAGCTTTGATCGCCGCTCTGACCCCCCCGGAGTGGGATGTCAAAATTCTAGACGAAAATTTCCAAACAGTTAAAATAGAAAAGGCCGATCTAGTGGCAATTACGGCCTTTACAGCTACGGTAACACGCGCTTATGAGATCGCACAATTATTTCGTCAACACCGTATTCCCGTAATTCTTGGTGGCGTTCATGTCACTTTTATGCCAGAGGAAGCAATGCAATATGCTGATGCCATCGTACAGGGAGAAGCGGAAAGTGTGTGGCGCCAAGTTCTGGATGATTTTCAAAACAAGAATTTAAAGCAACGCTATATTGGGAAACAACTTGATTTGAAAGGGTTACCTTATCCGAGAAGAGACTTATTACCGCGTGAGTATAATATTGACTCCATTCAAACCTCCCGTGGGTGCCCAATGAATTGTGATTTCTGTTCAGTGCCTGTCTTTAATGGCAAGAACTACCGTGTGCGACCAGTAGAGGAAATACTAGAAGAAATGCAAACCTTGATCCACAAAATAATGATTTTTATTGATGACAATCTTTACGGTTATACACCGGTCCATGCTCAACGTGCGGTTAAGTTATTTAAAGGGATGATCGCTCGCGGGATCCGAAAGGAGTGGGTTGGTTCGGTATCTGCTAATCTAGCAGGAGATGAAGAGTTTTTATACTATGCACGTAAAAGCGGTTGCCGCCAATTAGTGCTGGGAATAGAAACAGACGACATAGAAGCTTTGAAGTTGATGAATAAACAAGCTAATGTAAGATTAGGCCCTGAATATTATGAGAGGTTATTTAAACAGATTAATCGCTTTGGTATTTCCGCCAGCAGTACGTTCATTTATGGCACGGATGCTGATACGCTCGACACTTTGGAAAAACGGACGCAGTATTTAGAAAAAACAAGGATCAACGCAATTGTTGGTATTGTATATTATACCCCATTTCCTGGCACTAAATTGTTCAACCGTTTGCAGAAAGAAAATAGATTGCTTTATCAAGACTTTCCTGCGGATTGGCAAAAATATGATCTGACGGAGATAGTATACCAAACTAAAAATATTATGGTAAATGATTTGAAGACGATAGTGCAGCAAGCCTATAAACGAATATTTTCTTGGCAAGTTATATGGCGCCGCTTTTTTTATACATGGCGCTCAACGGGCAGTTTGATTACTACTATATGGGCTTTTCTAACAAATTTGCGCTTCCGCCAGTTCGGCATTGATCTCTTTGCTGCGAAAAAAACAAAAAAAGATCATTCTTGTCCAAATTAACTCTTTGAAAATAACCATGACACTTCCGGAAGTTCATGGCATGAGAAGTTTTAATATTTTAACCGCTGAATTCCCCGGCTTTTAAGCCGGGGATGAAGCGGGAGCGTAATGACGGTTTTCTACCAATCATATCCAATTTCCCCGACCGGATAGATAATTGAAGGGCGGGACTTCCGTTGGTCGCCCGCTATTCAGAGCGGGGAATTGAAGAGAAACAAAATCATCCATCCGGCCCTCATTAATCCCAAAAACTTTTCCTGATAATGTGCGGATCGATCGTGTAAAATACAAAATCAGAACAATATGTTTTTAGGCCCCTCACCCCGCCACCCAAAAAGAATAGGCTTTGGAAAGAGGGGAAGATAATTTATTCAATAAAGGGAAAGACAATGAAGTCTTCCTTGCCACCAGCCACTGCGGCAATATTGGCCATTGGAGACGAGCTCTTGCGTGACCGGACAGACACCAATGGTCCGGCGATTCAAAACCGTCTGGCGCGCGCTGGGATCGAGACTCGGGTTCGCCTGGTGCTGCCTGATGACGAACGCGTGATTGCGGAAGCGCTGAACGAGCTCATTGGGAAGCAGCGCGTGATTATCTGCTGCGGTGGGCTGGGCCCCACGCAAGACGACGTTACGCGCCAGGCAGTGGCCAGGGCCGTGCGTCAGCCGCTTGTGCTGTATCCCGCGTTGCTCGATAAAATCAAAAAGCGTTTCCAACTGCGGGGTCTGGTCATGCCGGCCAATAACCGCGTACAGGCCATGTGCCCGCGCGGCGCCGTGTGGCTGCCGAATGCCTGGGGCACGGCGCAGGGCTTTTATGTAAAATCCGGCCTGTCCAGGATCGCGGTCCTGCCCGGTCCGCCCCGGGAGTGTTTGCCCATGCTGGAGCAGGAACTCCTGCCCCGAATGCGAACCAGTCTCCCCCGGTCCGGGACCGGGATGCAGGAGATACTTATGCGCGCGTGCGGCGTTTCTGAATCAGATCTCCAGGAGAGGATGGGAGCCTGGTTTCAAGCACAGCCGGGCCTGGAACTTGGTTTTTTATTGGATGAGCCAGGCGAAATTTTAATGCGCCTGACCAGCCGCCGGCCCGCCCGGCAAGCAAAGCAACTCTTGGAACAGGCGCGGCGCTTTATCCGGCAACAGGTGGCCCTGAACCTGGTGGACGCGCAGGGCAAGCCGCTCCCGGAAGTCATCGGCCGTATCTTGCGCCGGCAACGTCAGACCCTGGCAGTGGCCGAATCCTGCACCGGCGGCCGCATCGCGGCGCGGGTAACCGGCATTCCCGGCAGTTCCGCCTATTTTCTGGAAGGCGCAGTCACATACAGCAATCAGTCCAAAATAAGGCGCCTGGGCATCAGTCGCCAGCTTTTAGCACGGCATGGCGCGGTGAGCGAGGCGGTGGCCCTGGCCATGGCCCAAGGAATCCGGCAGCGCGGCCGGGCGGATTGGGGCCTGGCTGTGACAGGCCTCGCCGGTCCGGGTGGGGGCAGCCGGGCCAAACCAGTGGGACTGGTCCATATCGCGCTGGCCGGCCCACGCAGGTACGAAGCGGCCAAGAGCCTGCGTTTTCCGGGAGAGCGTGCTTGGGTTCAGTGCCTCAGCGCCGCCTGGGCGCTGGATTTCCTGAGGCGCGCGCTGTTGAACCAAAAAACGCCGGCGCTTCGGCGCTAAATTGGTTTTGACATTTTCCTTCAGGGTGGGTACCGTATAGACAGTTTTGGGAAAGGGGAAAACACATGGTGGATAATCGCGATGAGCACATGTTTGAAATGCTGTTCGTACAAATGATTATGTCCCTCAACGAGGCGGCCATGATTCAGATGGGGAAAGTCGTCGACCCCCAGACCGGCCAGACGGAGAAAAGCCTGGACCAGGCCCGGGGAACCATTGACCTGCTCCGGACCCTGCAGAAAAAAACCGACGGAAACCTGAACAAGCAGGAAAAACAGGTGCTGGACCAAAGCCTCGTGAATTTACAGATGAATTTTGTTTATGAGCAGGAAGCAGCGGTGAAACAGAAAGCCGTGGCCCCGGAAGAGGCGGGAGAAAAAACCCGGGATAGCGAGCCGGCGCAGAAGGACGAAGCAGGCAAAGACGACAATGACGACGACAGTTCGCTCGGCAAACGTCCGGGAATGGACAATTAGTCCTCATGCCCCACGTCCGGACCTTCGTGGCCGCTCCCCTGGGCGACGCGGCGAGCCGGGCGCTGGCCGGAATGCTGCAGGAGTTGAAAAAACGGGAACCCTCCGTGAAGTGGATCAGGCCCGAAAACCTGCACTGGACCCTGGCTTTTTTAGGCGGGTTGGAGGAAGCGCGGATCGAGAATGTGCGCCAGGCCTGTCAAGACGCGGCGGAAGCGACTTTTGCCTTTGCCTTACGCCTCGGGTCCCTGGGCCGGTTTCCAGCCCAAGGATCGCCCCGTGTGATCTGGACCGGCCTCTCTCAGGGCGCCGAAGCCCTGACTGCGTTGCAGGCCCGGTTGTTGGAAGCCCTGGAACGGAAGGAATTTCACTTGGAGAGCCGGGAGTTTGTGCCGCATTTGACCCTGGGCCGGGTTCCCCGGCATACCCGCCTGTCCGGTGAGACCTCCTGGTTAAGCATTACGCCGCCGGAAACCGGGACCATACCGGTTACGGAACTGCTGGTCATGCGCTCGGAGTTGTCTCCATCCGCAGCCAGATATACACAACTGCACGTATGTCCGCTGCTCAAATCCTGAAAATTTTTTCGAGAATCGAGAATCGAAAATCGATTGCATGCGAGCATTTGACTACTCTTTAGTTTCCACTCTCGCATGCCACGCTACGGTCCGGCGGATGGTTTCCTCAGCCGTAAATTTTCTGGAAAAGCCCAGTTCTTGCTGCGCCAGCCGAGCGTCGCCCCACCAGTAATACCCGCTGAGACGCCTCGTATCCATGGAAAAATCCAGGTCAATCCCCAGCCAGCCGAGCAGTTCCGCCACCACGCCCAAAACCGTGATCCAGGCCAGGGCAATCGGTTGCGGTCTCAGCGTGGGATCGATCTCCCGGCACAGCAGGGAATAGAACTGATCATTCGTCAGGTTTTCTCCGGCCAGCACATAACGCGCGCCTGGTCGGCCCCGGGTCAAAGCGGCCACCACGCCCTGGGCCGCGTCCTCCACGTCCAGCAGGGATACGCCGCCGCGCCGCGGATAGGGCGCCCGCCGGGTGCGCAAGATCAACCTGGCCAGGCCGGTGGAAGACAGGGACCTGTCTTCCGGGCCCCACAGCATGGCCGGCAACAGCGCCACTACTGCCACTTGCGAATCGGTTTCAGTAAAGGCAATGGATTCGGCCCGGCGCTTGGATACGCAATAAGTATTTTGGTGGGTATTCGCATTAGGCGCCGGGCTGGCCTCGGAGACCGGTCGCGGCCCGTCGTGCGCGCCGAGCGTGCAGAGAGAGGAAATGTAAATAAGCCGGGTAACGGAGGTGCCGGTTAACGCACGGCAAAGGGTGCGTGTGCCCTCTACGTTGATTCGACGCAGGCGGTCGCGGCCGGCAATGCGCAGGTTGGTCCGGCCGGCCGCGTGCACCACTGCTTCGCAATCTTGACAGGCTGTCCGGACTTGCTCAAGATCCAGAATATCGCCGCTTATTTTTTCCACGGGAAGCGCGGCCAGGGCCGGGGCCGGGTCATGGGGTTCCAGCAAAACGCGGACCTGATGCCCGGCAGCCAGCAGCGCCCGGGTAATGGCTGATCCGAAAAATCCACCGGCTCCGGTAACGAGGATTTTCATGAGCTCACGGCTTTGATCCGTAGATTACTTTGGAGAGAATACGATCCAGCCAACGGGTGGGAACCCAGGGCAGGAAATAAAAAAACCAGCGGTTGCGGGCTACGACCGTGCGCAGGGGCGGGCGCCTGGCCAGCAAGATGCGTTTAACTGCCCGGGCGACATCCTCCGGGGTTTGGCCCTGCTGACCCAGGGTCGGGGCCAGGGTGCTGAACAGGCCGAAAGCCGGGCCGCGGAAAGCCCGCGGATACTTGTTTTTGGCCCAGTTGTGGCTTTTAGCGAAGATCGGCGTGTCGGTCGGGCCGGGCTGCACACTGGTCACCTGAATGCCGTCCCGCAGCAGTTCACGCCGCAGACTGTCGGTCAGCGCCTCCAAGGCGAACTTCGAGCAACTATAAGGACCCGTCAAAGGCACGGCCAGGCGGCCGCTGGTGGAACTGATCATGATGATTCGGCCCCGGCTTTGGCGCAGACGGGGAAGCAGCGCCCGCGTAACCGCGGCCACGCCCACGAGATTGACTTCCAATTGAGCGCGAAAGTCTTCGGAAGCAACCAGTTCCCAGGGCGCGCAAATGGAGATGCCGGCATTGTTGATGAGCGCGAACAGGCCCGCCTTGCCCAGGAACCTGTCGAGGGTTTTTACTGCCCGGGAAATACTGGCCGCCTGCGTGACGTCCAGCAGCAGCGGCGTCCCGCCGGCGGGTGGTAAGTAGCGGCCGTCCTCTGCCCGGCGAACCGTGCCGAACACGCGGAACCCGCTTTGCAGGAGGGTTAAAGCGATGGCTTTGCCGATACCGGACGAGGCGCCGGTAACCAACACCGCCGGTCGCTTATCAGAGGTCACTTCAACACGCTCTCAATAAACCGGCGGGCAATGGGCGCGGCAATGTCCATGCCCGTACCTTCTTTTTCAGCGTAAACCGCCAGCGCCACCCGGGGGTTTTCCGCGGGCGCGAAGCAGATAAACCACCCATTCAAGCCGTGCCGGGAATCGCCCGTGGTTCCGGTTTTACCGGCCACGGTAATGCCGGGGATGGCTGCTTTTTTCCCAATGCCGTGTTGGACCGTATCAATCATGTAGAGCTTGATGAGGCGGGCGGTTTCCGGGCGCACGGGTGTGCGCAGAATGCTGGGCTCGCCGTGCCCCAGGATCTGGCCACGGATGTTCTTGATCTCCTTAATGAAAAAAGGCGCCATCATTTTGCCCTGGTTGGCGATAGCGGCCGCGAGCATGGCGGCATGCAAGGGAGACATGGCAATGTCCTCGCCCAGGCCGCAGGAACGGTTGGCCAAATCATAGCGGTTGTCATTGACCATGGGCGCCATCGAGGTGGCCACCGGGAAGGAAAGATCCAGCACCTCGGATTTGAAGGAACAGGTAATGGGCGCGCCGAAACCGAATTTATTGGAATACTCATAGAGGCGGTCCGGCCCGAGGGCAAAGCCCACCTCGGCCATGGCGAGATTGCAAGAGGTGTCCAGCGCGGCCTGCAAAGAATCAATCTGGCCGTGCCGGCGCCAGCACCAGAAGGTGCGGCCGCTGTAACGAACAGCCCCGGTGCAGTTCACCGGAAAGATGTGAACCAGGTCCAGATCGGTTTCCAGGGCCGCGGCCGAAGTAATCAGCTTGAAAATCGAACCCGGTTTGAAGAGGCCTTCCAGGGCGCGGTTTTTCAAAGGCTGATTCTTGTTCCCCGTGATACGCTTCCAATCCTGGTCAATCCGGTTGGGATTGAAGGAAGGATGGTTGATCAGGGCCAGAATCTCGCCGGTCTTGGGGTCCAGGGCTACCAGCGCGCCTTTGCGCCAGCCCATGGCCTGATCCGCCAGGCGCTGCCAGCGGGCGTCCAAGGTGAGCGTTACCTGGTTACCTGGTAAATACGTGGCCAGGGCCCGTTCCAGGCCGGCGGAGCCGTGCTGTTCGCTCACGTAGCCGATCAGGTGGGCGGCATACTGGGCCAGGGAATAATACCGTCGTCCCGCGCGGCGGGCCACGGGGTAACGCGCCAGGGGGGTTCCGTGGCGGTCGTGGATATAATAAATGAATCCCCGCTCCAGCTCCTGCCGGGCCTGGTTCAGCTTTTCTTGCGCAAGTTTTAAATCCGAATTCAGGTCCAGGCTTTTGCGGTAGGCCTCGATGGCCTCGGTCAAACGGCCCAGGGCGTGGAGGGAGAGCGCGTGCCCCAATTGGGCGCCCGGATCCCGGGGCGTCAGGTCCAGGACGTGGCGGAACTCCAGTTCCGCGGGCGCGTAGATCCCACGCGCCAGGTAGCCGTTGCCGACCTTGACGTGGTTGAAGCGGCGGTTGGACTTGAGACCGTGCTTAAGGGCCTGTTCGTACTTGATTTCAGCCCGGACCAAATCGCCCTGGGACAGGTAAATCAAACCGATGGCGTCAATGGCCTGGGGCTGGTTGGTGGACATTTCCAGGACCCGGTTGAATTCCAGCAGGGCCTGGTCAAAATGCCGCTGCTGATAGTAAGCCCGGCCCTTATTCATGTGCAGGGAGACGCGAATCCGGCTGCCGTAGAGGTAGGCCGCCGCGCTGAGCAGCACCAGCAGGATTAAGGAGACCGTGATCAACCGCCGCTTCCGGCGATCCTGCCGGCGGCGGCTAGTGAAGGAAAGGGGCATGCGGAACATCCTCTCGCGAATTCGGCCCGGTTCCCGGCGCGGCGCCTGGCTACGAAGGGAACGGCTGTAAAGATTTTTCGATTCTAGGTCAGGCGTGGGAAAAAGTCAACCCTTGCGCCGGGGCTGTCAAGGCAAAGCAGGGAACGGGCGAGACCGAAGGGAATCCCATCTTCCAATAATTTATCCGGTGGGGGCGACCGTTCCCTACGAAGGCGGCCTGGAGGCTTTTCCGTGTAAGCGGGTTCGGTTTTAGGGTACAATACGGCATCACACGCATTTGCGAAAGGCGGCCATCCTTGGCGCAACCCACAGGTAGTCGGCGGTCGTTTTTCCGGTTCACCGTGTTTAAAAAAACTCTGATCTGGCTTACGTTGTTTATCGGCTGCATGCTGCTTATGCTGCCGTTTGGCCTGCGCCGCGTCTCGGAGTGGCAGCAACAGGAACAGCGACTCTCGCCGGTCTTCCGCCTGTCGCCCGAGCAGGTTACGGCTATCAACGCCACCGGGCAGGGAGAGCACGTGGTCCTGACCCGCACGGCCCGGGGATGGAAATTCACGGCGCCGGCCGACGCCCGCATCAACACCACGGCCGTGCAAAGCTTCCTGGACATCGTCACGAACTGGGTCCCGGTCAGGAAATACAAAGTACTGGACCCGCTCTCCCGGAAAGGCGAGGAGGGGTTCGGATTTCGGACCGGCGCCAGGAAATGGTCCTGACCTCGGACGAAAACAAGGTCTGGCGGCTGATCCTGGGAGACCGGGAAACGATCACGAGTTTCTATTACGCCCGGCAGGGTGATTCCAATACCATTCTGCTCATGGAAGTGACCGAGGAGGTCGATATCCGGGGATTAACCTATCGTCTCCGGGATCACCGTCTGTTCCAGGAGCCGTTGCAGGGCATGCACAAAATAAGCTACCGCGAGGCCGGTTCGGTCATCACCCTGGAGCTTGAAAGACCCGCGTCGCCCGCCAAGATCCTGCCCATTTTCGGCGCGGCGCAGCCCCTGACGCGCGTGGTCCGGTCCGCGTCCCAGGCGCCTGCCTGGTCCGTCACCGATCCCTATTATTTCCCGGCGGATGAAAAAACCATCGTGCAATTATTGCGGGAACTCTCCCAATGGGAGGTCAAGGCGTTTGTGGAGGAATCCGTGGGCGCGCGCACCAATCTGGCCAAGTACGGATTAAACGATCCGCACGCCGGGCTGGTCATTCACCAAGCCGGCCGGCGCTTTCCCTTGAAAATCATTTTCGGCCGGCCCAGCGGGAGCGCGGGACCGGTGTTTCTGAAGACCAGCCAGGTGTCGAAAATATTCGAGATTGCGCCGGTGGACCTCGAGGCGGTGCAGATGCTGCTTAATAACGCCTCCAGCCGTAAACAGCTGTTTTTTCTCTCTGAGATCGGAAGCGCGGAAATTTTGACCAGCCAGCGGCGGATCAACGTGTGGCGGGAAAAGCGGCAATGGCGGGCCTCGAGCGTGGACCTGGTCAGCCGGGCCAAGGCCATCCAGTCCCGGCGGTCCGATGAGCCGCTCCCCGTGTATTTTAAGGGCGCCGATATTATCTCAAAGCTGAAAGCCCTGGAGTATCTGGACACGCTCTCGGAGAACAATCCGTTTTTTAACGCCTACCGGCAGTCCACGGAAGTCATGAAGATCCGCTTTGTCCGGCCGAGCGGCAACCTGCGGGAGGTTTTTCAGATTTACAAGTCCGGCGACAACCAGAACGTGTGGTTTTTAAAGCGCCAATCAGATGAGACCATTTACCTTATTCAACGGCAGGCCGTTGGCGCCTTGCTGCGCACACTCAAACCGTCGAAATAATCCCCACTTAAATATTCAGTTTTTCGAGCAGCTTACGCGCGGTCTCTTGGTCTTTTTTGGTTTCCGGCTGCTTGTCCGGCGGGCCGGGCAGTTCCAGCGTCTTTTTCAGCAGGGTTTTGGCTTCCTCTTTTTCTCCCTTGGCAATCAGCGTCTTGGCTAGGCCCACATAGGGCAGCACATTGTCGGGAGCGTATTCCACCGCCTGGCGGGCGTAGGTCAGGGACTTGTTGCCGTCCCCGCAGGAAAGCGGCCAGCCCGGAGCCTTGCGATACAGGACGCCGAGCACATGGTGGGCGAGGCCGTGTTCGGGATCCAGTTCTAGGACGCGTTCCATGGACTTGCGGATCGGATCCACGGCGAAAAGGCTGTTAAAGATCCCGCGCACCTCGCTGGCCCGGCCCTGGCAAACGCCCCACCAATAAAATCCATCCACTGCCTGGGGATTGGCTTCAGCCGCCCGCTTGCCTATGAGTTCGCCCGCGCCGTATATGTCCACTTGCTGGTTGCGCGGGGAGTGATCGCCGTGCCACCAGTAACACCGGGCCAAACGCCACAAGGCTTCGTAGTGATTGGGGTCCTGGGCCAGGACTTTTTTATAGAGCGCGATGGCTTCCTCTATAGTGCCCGCTGTTTCCCGCTGGTCGTACCAGGCCTGGGCCTGGGTCAACAGTTTCGCAACCGGCAGCGCGGCTGCGGCCGGGGTGGCGTCCTCGGCCGTTACGGTCGTAGCCGGGGGGCTGCCTTTGGCCGTTATGGTAGTGGCCAAGGGCCCGGCGGACTGAGCGGAAGCGAAGAAAAGTCCCAAACCCGCGATAACTGCCAGGAGCAGGGTGAGGCCAAAGCGAACCAGGGAACGCAGCATGACGAGACCTCCTGAAGAAAATGGGGCAAGCGCCTGCGAATGTTCCAAGTGTAGCAGGATATTTTTAGCGCAGCAATCCGAAAATCCCGCCGACCCAGCACACGCCGCCCGAGTAAAAAAAACCAAAGGGTTGCTCGGCGCGGCCGAAAATTAAAACATGATACTGTCCAGTCAGTGATTTTGGCCGGCCCGGAGCGAAGGAAGGCTTGCCAGTCAAGGGTTTTCAAGCTACCATGAAAGGCTGGGAGACGCGGAGGTAAAGCCATGGAACGTGGACAAGTCTATTGTGTGGACGACGACGAGGATATCCTGCGGCTTTATCAAATCGTGCTGGGACAGGCCGGCCACGAGGTTACCAGCATATCCAGCGGCGAGGAAGCCATGGCCGCGATCATGCGCCGCCATCCGGATCTGATTATCCTGGACGAAAAAATGGATGACTGCTCAGGCATGGAAATTTGCGCCCGGATCCGGGAAGACACCTCCATCCCCTACATCCCCATCATTATGGTCACGGGCGTGGATTCCAAGGAAGGGAAAATCCGCAGCCTGGAAGAGGGCATTGACGATTATATCCTTAAGCCCTTTGATCACGAGGAACTCCTGGCCAAGGTCATGGTCATGCTGCGGATTAAGCGGCTGTACACGGATTTGCTGCAAACGCGGCAAAACCTGCTCAAGGCGGAAAAACTGGCGGCCGTAGGGCAGTTGGCCGCGGCCATGGCCCACGAAGTCCGCAACCCGCTTTCGATCATTGGCGCCTCGGTCCAGTTCTTGAAGAGCAAAATGGAAGAGCAGGAAGAAGTGGTGAACGTCATGGACACTATCCTGCGCAAGATATCCGAAATTGACGGAACTATCCGCGAACTGCTGGCCGCGGCGCGGCCCCTGAAACTCAAGCAAGACCAGGTCGATCTCAACGCCAGTGTGCGGGAAGTCCTGGGTTTCATACGGGAAAAATGCCTGGTGCAGAACGTGGCCCTGAAGCTGGAGTTTAATCCGGACCTGCCCCGCATCCACGGCGATGAAGAGCATCTGCAGCGGGTATTTTTAAACATTTTCATCAATGCCATGAACAGCATGTCCCAGGGCGGCGAGCTCCGCGTATGGACCCGGACCGGTCCGGACGACAGGGCGAGCGTCCTGATAGAAGATTCGGGCCGGGGTATCGCGGCCGACGATATTCAGCACCTGTTCGAGCCCTTCTTCACGCGGCAGAGCGGCGGTTCCGGGCTGGGCCTGTTTATGGTAAAGATGATCATTGATGAGCTGAAAGGGGACCTGCGGGTAGAATCCGAACCTGGGCAGGGCACCCGCTTCACGGTTTCTTTGCCGGTCGTTCGCGACTAAAAAATACTCAAGCCGTAAATCCAAGTGCCCGATACTAGAATCATCGGGGACGGGAGCAGTAAGCCCCCTAACCATGGAGAAAATCCAGTATAAAGACCGCTAAAAAGCGAGGGCGCCCATGTTCAAAGCCTATTGGACTGAAAATAAGCAGAAAAAAAGCAGAGAAATGAAGTCGCTGGAGGAAGAGTATAAAAAAAACGCGATATTCCGTAAAGAACGCGTAGCGGAGTTGAAAAAGCGCATTCAAAATAATCAGTACCAAATATCCGGCCAGGCTGTGGTGGATAAATGGTTTCCCTGCAACGCCGAAGATCCAGGGTATAGCCAAGAATGAAATCGTCAAGAGGCGTTGCAGGATATCGCCCCGACCGGAGGGGAACATCGTACGGGACTTCCGCTGGTCGCCCTCCCCATGAGCATACGACGCGAGATTGAGTAGTTATACCCCGGGCTTCGCCCCGACCGGTGGGGAATATCGAACGGGACTTCCGTTGGTCGCCCGGGGGGGCTCAGCAGAAGACCCGGAAAACAAATGCTGAAAGTATGAAATTCATTGCCGACTCGGTCCTCGCTTTTATGAAATAGTCTTCCGGCCTGACCGGTCGCCCTCCGGTGCTTGGCGGCGAATTACTTCTTAAATAAAGGTTAAACAGCCCTCTTTCGAATCTGGCCCGCTTTTATCCCCCCCATTACAAGTCGGTACGTATCTTGCATCACCTTAGGTATAACTTCATTTTGCCTGAGGTCTATGATGTCTACCCCGGCTACTCAGAAAATTCTCATTGTCGACGACGAACCAGAGATTTGCTGGATCGTGAAGAAAGTGCTCTCCGAACAGGGGTACACGGTACACACCGCCTTCAACGGGGAACAGGGAATGCAAATGGCAGGCAGCGTGAATCCGGACTTGGTTTTCCTGGACTTAAAGCTCCCTGGTATCGACGGGTTGGAGGTTTTGCGGCGATTAAAGGACCAACACCGCGAACTCCTGGTGGTGATTCTGTCCGCGTTTGACGATGTGACCGCCGCGGTGCGCGCCATGAAACTGGGCGCCTATGACTATATCAGCAAACCCCTGAACGTTGACGAGATGCTGATCACCCTGAAAAACGCGTTTAAAACCAGCCAATTGATGGACGAAGTGGATTACTTGAAACAACAGATTGCCAAGCGGAATGAAAGCCGCCTGATCTGGTCCTGCCCGGCCATGCAGCGTGTGATGGACATCATCGAGCGGATTGCCCGCTACGACGTCACGGTGCTCATCCGCGGGGAGAGCGGCACGGGCAAGGAGCTGATCGCGGAATACATTCACGCCCACAGCCCCCGGGCCAGTCATCCCCTGATCTCGATCGACTGCAGCGCCCTGCCGGAAAACCTGGTGGAATCGGAATTGTTCGGCTATGAGCGCGGGGCGTTTACCGGGGCGAATGACAGCAAACCCGGGCGCTTTGAGCTGGCCCAGGGCGGCACGCTCTTCCTGGATGAAATCGGCAATCTTCCCCAGGCAATTCAGATCAAGCTCCTGCGCGTGCTCCAGGAAAGGCGTTTGCAGCGCCTGGGCGGACAGCGGGAGATCGAGATCGACGTGCGGGTCCTGGCCGCCACCAACACGTCGCTGGAAGCGGGTATGGGCCAGGGAACCTTCCGGGAGGACCTCTATCACCGCTTGAACGAGTTTACCCTGAACCTGCCGCCCCTGCGGGAACGGGGCGAGGAACTGGAATTGCTCACCGACCATTTTCTGAAGCGGTTTAACCGCCAGTTCAACAAAACCGTGGAGCGCGTCGCGCCCGAGGTCATGGATTTTTTCCGGCATTATCACTGGCCCGGCAACGTGCGCGAAATGATGAACGTCCTGAAGCGCGCAGTGGTGATGGCCAACGGCATAATCACCCTTTCCCACCTGCCGCCGGACGCGCTGCAGCGGACCAAACCCGAGGCGTTGCGGGAACCCGCGTTCGCCGAACCCCGGCCGGCCATCCGGCCGCTGAAAGAGGTCTGCCAGGAAGTTACCCGCCAGGTGGAACGGGAAACCATCAGCCGGGTCTTGCAGGAGACGCGTTGGAACAAAGTCCAGACCGCCAGGCTGCTCAAGATTAACTACAAAACCTTGTTCAACAAAATGAGGGAACTCGGGATTTAGGGGGTGGAGACAATGCAAACCATGGACCGTGAACTCTGGAAAGCCTACTACGAAAAGAAAGACATGCAGGCGCGGGAAGAACTGCTGAAGCGCAACGTCCCCTTGGTGCGGTTTATTATTGAACGCATGACAATACCGCAGAACCGCGCCTGGCTGGACATGGACGATCTCATGACCGCGGGGTTCATCGGCCTGGTGGACGCGGTGGAAAAATTCAAGCCCGACCTGGGCGGCAAGTTTTCCACCTATGCGTTTTTCCGCATCCGCGGGGCCATTCTGGATGAAATGCGCGCCCTGGACTGGGTGCCCCGCTCGGTGCGCCAGAAGAGCCGGGAACTGGAGAAGGCCTACGAGACGCTGGACAAAAAACTGCATCGTCCCCTCACGGATCAGGACCTGGCCCGGCATCTGAAAATGTCCTTGAAACGCTTTCACGCCATGCTGGCGGAAATCAACGTACCGCCCGTCGTTTCCCTGGACGAGCTCATGGAGGACCGGGAGAATAAGCGCCGGGAAATCATCGCGGCCGAAAGTAATCCCCTGGAGCGCAACCTGGGCAGCGCCTTTACGGAGTTGGCGGCCAAGGAGGCCCGGGAACTCCTGGGGCAGCTCATTGAAAAGCTGCCGGAGCGGGAGCGCATGGTATTGACGCTGTATTACTACGAGGAGCTGATCCTCAAGGAGATCGCCGCCATTTTGGGAGTGACGGAATCCCGGGTTTGCCAGATCCACGGCCAGGCCATCATCCGGCTGAGAGCGGCCATGAAATCCGAGCGGCTGGAGTTTATCGTGAAATAGACCGTGGAGATAACACTGCGCGGCCTATTTTCTAGTTGCAGATGGTCTGCCGGCTGCTTATAATAAAGACTCTAAAAAACCATGCGGGGATAACCGAAATGCCGAAGCAAAAAATCCTGGTCGTAGACGACCACGCCGAAATGATCGAATTAATCGAAGCGAGTTTCCAGTTGCGCGGATTTGACGTGGTCAGCGCCAGCAACGGGCAGGAAGCCCTGGCCAAGGTCTATCAGGAAAAACCGGATTTGGTCCTGCTGGACGTCATGATGCCGCTCCTGGATGGATACGAGATCTGTCAGACGCTGAAAAGCATTGAGGAAACCAAGCATATCCCGGTGATTTTCATGACCGTGAAAGGCAATGAGGCGGATATCGAACGCGGATTCGAAGTGCGGGCGGACGGGTATGTCGTCAAACCGTTTGAGCCGGCCGAGCTTACGGAATTTGCCGAAAAAGTCCTGGAAAAAACCAAGGCCCAGCGAGAGAAATCCTCTCCCAATTAATCCGGTCCACGTGCTTCCGGCATTCTTCCCGGTGATGACCCACCACTCCCAAAAGCTTCAGATCAGACCCGCGGCGATCCTGTGCCTGACCGCCGGGCGCGGGCAAAGAAGGGATTGAACCATGGACTCATTCTGGGAACGGTACCTGGCTTTCGCCCAGCAAAAAAAATGGCGTGTGCCCGAGCAGCATAAGCAGATTGTCGATGAAGCCTTCCGCCTGCATGATCATTTTACCGAACAAGACCTGGCCCACCATCAGCGTCTGCATAAAGTTCCCGCCAAGACCATTGCCGCGGTTTTGGAGCGCCTGGTCACTGCCGGACTGATCCGAAAAATATTTTTTGGTGAGCGGCACATCTACTACGAGCACGTATACGGACACATGCACCACGACCACCTGGTGTGTCTGCGTTGCGGCAAGATCCAGGAGTTTCGCGACGAAGTTATCGAAGCGCGGCAGGCCAAGGTTTGCCAGGAGCAGGGATACAAAATGGTCAAGCATTCCCTGCACATCCTGGGCCTGTGCCAGGTCTGCCGGTTGAAGGAAGGCCGTTCCGTGGCCGAATTCGGCCGCGAGGAGAGACCCCTGGTCACGGCCGGCGCCGTGCCGTTGTCCGCCGTGCCCAATCAGCACCAGGCCCAGGTTGTGGACGTCACGGGCGGCATGGCCGTGAAGCGCCGGTTGCGGGAAATGGGCATCATGCCGGGCACGGTCCTGGAGATCATATCCAACCAATTTGCCGGGCCGTTTATTCTACGCATAAAAGGCGCGCGCCTGGCCATCGGGCACAATATTACGCACAAGGTCCTGGTCCGTGATCTCGGCCGGAAAGAAGCCAAGGAGTAAAGCACACTCATGATCACTTGCAGCCTTTCGCACATTATCGGGAAGCGGGTCCGGCCGCGGGTCTGGGCCGGCCGCGTGCTGGAAGTGGGTCCGGGCCGTATTTGGCCCGGCCAGCGGTTGCTCCGGAACAACCCGGACCTGGACCTGGTGGGCCTGGGGTATTCCCAGGAACAGCGCACCGAAGCCTGGCAACAGGCCAAGCAGTGGGGGTTGGTCACGCGCGTGGAGTATCATGCCACAGCCGAGCACCCGCTGCCCCTGGAAGACCGCAGTGTGGACGCGGTCATCTCCTTTGGCGGGTTGCAGGCCTGGAAAAAGCCGGTCACGGTCTTAAACGAGATCGCCCGGGTGTTGAAAACCGGGGGGGGATTTTTCATTGGCGGGCCCCGGCCGGACGCTCCGGGCTGGCGGACCTGGCTGGCCGGCGGGCAACAGAACGGCTTGAAGGAAATGTACCAGGGCCGGCAGCAAAACCTGGACGCGACCGAATTGCGCAGCTTGGCCGCACAGACCCGCCTGGAGAACCCGGTCGTGGAAGCACACGGTCCGGACGTGTGGATCCTCAAGCCATAGCGAAAGAGAAAGAGCTTGTACTTTGGATTTCAGTATGTTATTTCAAGATTCCCGGTCTATAAACTGGGGAAGACGAGAATCGAGAGGCGAAAATCGAGTTTTAGGCGGAGTAGCTCAGCTGGTTAGAGCACACGGTTCATACCCGTGGTGTCCGGGGTTCGATTCCCTGCTCCGCTACCAGTTAAAAACAGAAAAGCCACCCGAAAGGGTGGCTTTTCTGTTTTTAACAGAGCATTCGAGATTAGAAAGTAGAAAGTAGAAAATACTCGAATGCGGTCTACTCTCCACTTTCTACTTTCTGTTCCGTTTGTGGTGGAGCCCTGAACCAAGTTTGGTTCAGGGCGGTCAATTTGCTCAGTATTTTTTTCTTGAACCGAAAGCTGCTAAACATCGTTCAGTTTAAAAACTTACCCCACTTCAGTTCCTTCATTCAATAGCTTGATATAAGATGCATACCCAAAAATCCGATTGCGTTTTTTCCCGGTCAATTCCCGCACAATTCCCAGCTTGGTCAAAGATAGGAACGCTTGCGTCACTGTGGGGTCCGAAAGTTTTGTTATCCGCACTGCTTCCGAAACGGGAAGCACTGGACGTTTTTGCAGGGCATAATGTACCCGCATGGCCGACCCGGCTGCTTTGCCGATCTCTTGAATCCGGCTCCGGTCACGCTCAAACAGCTTCACCAGTCGTTGTGCGGTCAGAACGGCCTGTTCGGCGGTGTCCTTCACGCCGGTCAGAAAAAAGGATACCCAGGCTTCCCAGTCACCGTTGGTGCGAACCTGCTGGAGCAGACGGTAATACTCATCCCGGTGTTGCTTAAAGAACAAGCTGAGATAAAGCAATGGCTTATTTAGGACACCCTGGGTGCAAAGCAATAGGGTAATCAACAGGCGACCGATGCGGCCATTGCCGTCCAGAAACGGATGGATGCTTTCGAATTGGACATGCGCCAAGGCCGCCTTGATCAAAATGGATGTGCGGGCCGGCTGGTCATGGAGAAATTTTTCCAGAAGGCCCATGGCAGGAGTGATCTGATCGGCAGGAGGCGGGACGTAAAGGGCGTTTCCAGGGCGCGTGCCGCCGATCCAGTTTTGCGAGCGGCGGAATTCACCCGGAGCTTTGTCGCTGCCCCGGCCTTTGGCCAGGAGACGCTGATGAATCTCGCGAATCAGACGCAGGGAAAGCGGAAAATTTTCCCGCAACCTTTTTAAACCATGATCCAAAGCAGCCACATAGTTCGACACCTCCCGGACGTCGTCCAGGGGAACGCCGGGGGCGGCGGCCATTTCAAAGAGGAGCAGGTCGGACAGGGACGACTGCGTCCCTTCGATCTGCGACGAGAGCACCGCTTCCTTGCGGATGTACATGTACAAAAACAGCGAGGTGTCCGGCAGCAAGGTTGAGACGCTGTCCAGGCGGCCCAAAGCCAGCAGGGATTGGTCGTGCAATTCCCGCAACCGGTCATCCATCTGAAGCGGCGGCTTAGGGGGCAGAGGATCCGGGATGAAGGCCCGGACTTTCTCTCCGCCGGCTTCGGAAATAACCGTTAAATTTCCAGTCTTTTCCCGGTGCATAGGATCCTTGTTTAAAGTATTTAGATATCAGATTCCTTATTAAAGGAAAAAGCCATTTCCTTTAATAAGGAATTTAACACCTGTGGTGGGGAAAGTCAAATGGTTTGTAATCCATTGCCAAGCACCGTCCCGTGGTCATCTTGTTTATAAGTGAATTGTAATCACAAGTGCGACAAAATAGGTTATAAAAAGGCTCCATAGATCGAGAAAAAACTGTTACTTTGGAAGTTAGCCCAACCCAAAGAACAGGAGACCTATGGAGCAA
>JAUXBQ010000279.1 GCA_030619365.1 candidate division FCPU426 bacterium
CGGATTTGTTGAATTTCGGGACGTCGACGATCAACGCCTTGGATTGGAACGGGGAGTATTGGCTGATGGGCGGCGGGGAGGCCCGGCTGAACAAATTTGGGCCGGATTACGAGCAGCCGAAATGGGGCCAGTCTGAGATTGTGGCGATCTCTACCCAGTTTTTCTATTCCGTGACCCTGACCGCCACGGATGACACGCCAATCGGGACCAATATCAATTACTGGCTCACAGTGAACGGCCAACTGCCTGACCCGCACGCGTTCTGGATCCAGGCCACGCCGGGCGTGGCCACGATCTTTGACAGCGGGTTTGAAGGCACGCGCCTGAAGTGGAAGGCCGAACTCACCACCACGGATACCAGTTTTACGTCCCGGATTTACCAGTTGAATTTGGAGTATTATCTCCCGCCCACGCCTACCCCGACCCAAACCGTCACACCCACACCCACACCATCGGCCACTGTCACGTACACCTCCACACCCACGCCCACGGTCTCACCCACGTCCACTAATACCTCCACGCTCACACCAAGCCCAACGGATATCATTTACAGCCCCACTATAACGCCCACCTCCACGTCGTCCTATACCATCACATCCACGCCGACCGTCACGCCGACCCTGACGAATTCCCCGGTGGTGACCGCCACACCCACTTCCACGGTCACGCTGACCGCCACCTGGACGTTCAGCCCCACGGCCACGCCCAACGCGGATTTCAACTTCGAGGCCGGCACGCTCATTATCCCCATGGACACGAATCCGGCCCGCACGAACCAGGATTACGGCATGTGGCGCGCCTACGGCTTGGTGTACGACCTGCTGAAAAACGCCATACCCGTGTATTGGTCCATTAAGTCGTACAAGGCCTATGAAGAGACCGATTTCATCGCCGCGCAGACGCAGTGCGTGCGCACCAGCGCGATCTATACCACTGCGGCTTACAACGGCGGGCCGTTCATCATCGCCCATTCGAACTCGACCGCGGCCATGGCCATCATAACCAGTTGGAATGAGAGTCAAGTAAACATCACGAATGTTCATCAGTACACGGATACCACCCAGTCCTTATCCGCGCCTATTTTCCGCAAACTGCTGGCAGCGCCCAAGATCGCTTATTATCATAACAGCGACCCCAAGGGACATCCCTCCATGTTCCGGACCAAATACATGGGCCCGGCCGGGATCCCGGATTCCCAGGGCGGCAATTGGCCCAATTCATCGCCGGACGTCCTGGATGAAGATGAAATTGCCGGCCCCACCACCACCAATCACCAGGATGGCGAGCTTTTCACCGAGACTAACGGGGTTCCGGCTTACAGCATGATCGTGACCTATCATTGGAGCGCTTATCCCATCGGCCAGTACGGCGGCGGCGGCGAGATTCCTCCGGAGCAAGGCAAAGAAAACGCCGTGGCCACGGACAATGCCATTGAGACCGTGGCGGAAATGGACAGATATCTTACCTATGGCGCGGCCCACATTTACGCGCAATGCATTGCCGTGGAGGCCCTGGAAAACGACATCATTTCCACCACTCCGGTCGCGCGCGCCGACTGGATTTACGGAGGGCACGGCCACTGGCTGACCACCAACGGGTTCGGGCACACGGACGTGACGCCTTTGAGCTTTATCAACGAATTGCCGGATGCGGCTGCCGGGCAGGCGGTGGGTGATTGGACAACTTTGAAGCCTTCGCATTTGGCTGCTTTCGGACTGTCGGGAGGAAGCCAGTTCTATGGCGGCGAATCTTCCATCATTGTCATTGACCGTTTGAATCTTGACGGCGACCCCGAATATCCTTATCCCTTGCTGTTCATGAACGGGCATTACAAAGGCATAACCGCCGCAGGCAAGGTATCTTACATGACCGGGCATGAATCCAGCCCCGGCCTGCCCTATACCAGCAACACCAGCGCGCCCATGCTGCGTTATTACTATAATTCTTTGTTTGAATCTCCGGCTGCCTATGATTTCGTACCCAAGATGTACCTGACCAAGAGCGGTCCGGCCGAGGCTGAAGTCGGTGAGCAGATCACCTATACCATCACATATCAGAACGTCTCGGGTATCGCCTATGACGTCATTTTGACTGATCCCTACCCCACGGACACAACCTATGTTTCCAGCACAGGCGGGGGCATTCCGGGCGGCGGGGTGGTCACCTGGAACCTGGGCGACCTGGACATCGGAGCGTCCGGGAGCGTGACCGTGACCTACAGCCTGCAGGATCCCTCGCCGGCTACGGCCTGGGACGACCAGGCGCACGTTAACTATCGCAGCGGCCTGACGAACTTCACCGAGTATTCAAACCTGGTATCCACGAACGCCGTGCTCTACACCCCCACGCCCACGATCACGGCAACCGTAACCTTAACCAGCACGGCTACCTTTTCGGCGACAGCTACACCGACCAGCACCCTGACGGGGACGATTACGCAGACTTCTACCCAAACTCCGGATTATACCGCTACGCCTACTTCTACCATTACCGTGACCAGCACCATCACGCTGACCAGCACCATTTCACCCACATCCACGGTGACGCCGACCGAGACCGTGACCTTTACGATCACGCCCACTAGCACTTCCACTCCCACCCTGACCTGCACGCCTACCCGGACCATGACGCCTACACCCACAGCCACCTCCACGCTCACGGCCACGCCCAGCCCGACCTTGACGGTATCTGCGACACTGACCGTGAGCGCGACCCATACGATTTCACCCAGCATTACGGCGACCACGACGCCCGCGGCGGCGACCTTCACGCCCACAGCCACGCCCACGGCCACCCCCACGGCGACCCGGACACCCTTGCCAACGGGCGAAATATTTGTTTATCCCAATCCCTTCAATCCGGCCACAGCTTTCGGGAACGTACTCAAGTTTAATAATGTC
>JAUXBQ010000273.1 GCA_030619365.1 candidate division FCPU426 bacterium
GGCCGGCCTCTCGGTACAGGCGCTTGACCGTGGCTTCGTTGTCAATCAAGGCCACCACGATCTCGCCGTTGTCCGCGTGGTCCCGCTTCTCCACCACGATGTGGTCACCGTCTAAAATGTGGTCCTCGATCATGGAGTCGCCCTTGACGCGCAGCACGAAAGTCTCGCGGCGGCTGAGCATGTCCTCGGGCAATACCATGCTCTCCGGCTGCTCCAATGCCTCGATGGGCGAACCGGCGGCCACCAGGCCCAGGAGCGGCACCTCCTGCGCGCGCGGCCCGCGATCCGGGGTCGACAGTTCCACGTGCCGGGCCCGGCCTTCCTCCCGCCGGAGCATGCCCTTCTCCTCCAGGGTCTTGAGATGCTTGTGCACCGTGGCCACGGAGGAGAGCCCGAAATGCTCGCCGATCTCGCGCAAGGTGGGCGCGTAGCCGTGGGCCTGGATGTGGCCCTCCACGTAGTCCAGGATTTCCTTCTGCTTTCTGGTAAGCGTCATGTCCGTGCCTGCCTTTCCAAAATTGGTTTACGGCGTTGGTGTCGTCGCACGCCCGAGAGGAGAGGGTAAGTGTGGGCAGGGTGTCGTGCCCTCTCCCGGCTTGACGAAAAGAAAGGGGGGATTAGTGATTTCTTTCCGCCAAAACCAACTCGCGTGCCCCTACCCCGGCCCTGGCCGGGGCCTGATTGATCCATACCTGTGCCGCAGCTACTGGCGCCCGCCCGTTAGGCAGTCTCTGCCTGGACCTGAGCAAGCGGGCTTTCAAAGAAACGTGGGGATTCGCTCGGTCGACCGGACATCCGGCCAACAATTCAAAATCCACCGGTTTAAATTCAGGCGGCCGGGTTGGGGTCACAAGACCCAATGGGCGCCAAGTTCGCGCCTCCCTGCCCCGGCCTCTGGGACGTTCTGAAAAAAACAATCGCTTGACCACGGAAGACAGGAAAGCGCTGACCTTTATATGAAGGGTTTGGAGTGAATCTTGATCTTGGCGCAGCGTGGTGTAGGTGAGCATTGCGAAGAGCGTGGGGTCTGAGTTGCCTAAGATCATGGGGATCCTCCTGAAAGTGTTTTTAGGGGCACGGCCTGGCCGGCTTCCCCGCTTTCCTGTCACGCTTTCCAGGAATGGATTCGCCAGGCCCGCTGAAACAGGCAACTCAAAATCCGCGTCTCTGGAAAGCGAACAAAAATCGAAAACCAAGATCAAAAAAATAGCTGACCATCAATTCTGATCTATGTTTACCATTTGTTCGCCTATGTGTCAAGATTATTTTCGTATTTTTTTCGCTACCTAAAAACCCTTAAAAATAAACAGAAAAAACCACGGATAACCATGACTTTTCCCCCACCAAACTTGCTTCCCTGGGATTTATTTACCACAACGAGGGGATTGCTGGAAGAAGGTATAAGTAGGCGTAAAAATGTCGAGTGGTCCTGCGCGGATATCGCGCCCGGCGTGTACCTGGCCCGGGTCTTGCTCGATGGCCGGGAGATCGAAAAGCTTAAAATCGCCGTGGCGCGCTAATCCTCCGCGCACAGGGTAGAACGCGTGGTTCCGGCCGAGAGGTTAGCGGAGGGAATCCCACCACTGCTCCAGAAAGATGACCAAACCCGGCCAGGGCACGTAGCGGGGATAGAGATTGGTGAAATCCAGGCGGGCGGCGCGATAGGAGGAATTGCTGATTTTTTTGGCACGAAACGCCAGCCAGAGCAGGGCCAGGGAGGCGCTGCGGGATTCGGCATTCTCACTCATGATTACCACGTCGTGGGTTTGCCGCCAGCGGGCGATCACGTCCAGGGCGTCGTTGAAATCCCGGGCCTGGTAGTTGGGTATTTCCTGATTGCTCAATTCCAAATGCAGATAGGGTTTTCCCGACCCGACCAGGACCTCGCTTTGCTGCTGGAACAGCGTGCTCACCGGTCGTCCCAACTGTTCCTCGAAAAATCGGCAAGGCCACTCGCAGACCAGGAGCACTGCAAACGACCCCTGCACCACGGTCTGGCTGTCCGTGCTGGAAGCCAGGAACAGCCGGTCGTCTATCTGGTGCATGCCTTCACACCTCCCTCGGGCCTCAGTCCTGGTCGTTGGCCACGCTGCTGCCCACCATGGCGTGCCGGAACAAGGCCCGTTCCAACGGGGCCTGGATGTGCTTGGGAAAAGGAAACGGAACGGGCTTGCTCAGCAACAGGCGGTCAATGAGGTAATCCAAGAATTTCTGGGCATACCCCTTTTCCTGAAAATCCAGGACGGGATTCATCCAGGCCTCCACGACCCTGAACTCGTCCTTATGCTTGGCCAGCTTGAGCAGATAGGAACACTCCCCGGTCCAGCTGCGGTGCAGGCAAAGCCAATCGTCTTCCAGAAAGATATGCCATTTTTCATCATGGTCCGCGGGCAGCAGGCCGTAGCTGAGTTTGCGCTGCTCTTGTGCGGTAAAGCGGCGGGCATACTCCAGCTGGATCCGGTCTTCGGGCATGGGCAGGTTTTCCCGGTCCGCCCGGGTAACCTTGCGCAGACGCTTCCGCCGGTGCGGGGCTTGTTCCAGCTTTTTCATGTCGATCTCGTTATGCGTAAAACCGGTATAGTTTAAAAACCCCTCGCTGAATATTTTTTTCATTTTTTCTTTTTGCTCGCGCTCATCCATTTCGTCGTCACCCCCTATTCTGACGAATGGTCCTCGCAATTTACCGGGTTTTTTCCACTACCAATTGTTTCTTTTTCACACACCCTTTTTAACACATTTTCTCGTAATGATAAAGGCCTGCCGCGATAAAGTGGCCCGATCCCGGAGGGTGCCAAAGCCCTCTTTTTTTATTGTTTTTCTGCTTTTTTATGCTATAAGGATAGCCAATGAATCTCCGCACAGCAAGCTGTGCGGTATCTGTTGATTAATTATTGTTTCGAATCGGTAACCGCGCAGCAAGCTGTCGCGGAATTATGCAAGTTAAGTTTCATGCTAATAGACCTCATCGATTTCGGGCACAACCCATTA
>JAUXBQ010000064.1 GCA_030619365.1 candidate division FCPU426 bacterium
AGTCTGATTGGCGAGGCGGCATACAGCCGATTTCAGTCCAACCGCCTGTCCGCGGGTATCGCCGAGGGTCAGGCCGTGAAATCCGAAATCTCCGGCAGCCTCGGCCCAGTGGGCACAGCCGCCTATTATCGCCGCACCACTCCGGAATTTCTGCGCGTGGGTGGCGCTCAGCAGGGCAGCGATCTTTTGAATTACGGCGGCCGTTTGGATCTTAAGACCGGCGGGTCCTACACCCTGGCCGGGGCCTATGATTTCAAGGATGTGCTGCTGGAAAGTTTGCGGGAAACCACCACTCAAGTTTCCGGGCAGGCCGGCCTGCACCCGCGCGGCTGGCCCTCTGTGGCCTGCCAATATTTTCAGTTGCAAGCGCAAAATGACGCGCCCCTGCCCGAGCGCCTGGACCACCATACCTGGCGGCACACGGGTCTTTTAGGGATAAGCCGGGATTTTTACGAGGCAGATGCGCGGGTGGAAATGGAATTACGGGAAGGCGAGTTGGCCTCCCGGGGAACAGCCGAGACCCGCAGCTTGGCCTTGGGCGCGGCCACCAAGAACCTGGGCTGGATCACAGCCAGTGCGGGCCTGGAGCATCAGACCGTGGCGGAGAAGGGCAACAGCGCGACGCCCGAACGGGTCTTTCGCGTGACCAAGGTAGACGTGCACGGGTCCTTCCACCCGCTCGACCGTTATCGTCTGAGCGTGGACAATGCCTGGGTGTGGGACGAGGCATACGGCTCCACGCGGACCCTGGACACCAAGCTGGACGCGCGTCCCATAAATGAAGTGCGGCTGGATGCCAAGTACACGTGGGAAACTCTCCAGAGCCTGATCAGTTCAGTGTACGTGCCCGTGTATACCCAGACCGCATCCGGACAACTGGAAGTACTGCCGCTGGAAGCCCTGTCTTTGCGTCTCACACCCAGTTTGCGCTGGACCACGCCGGCTGGGCAACAGGCAACGCTGAATGCGAGCCGCACGGACCTGGGCAGCGTGAAATGGGCCCAGTCCGCGCTCTTGTCCCATGAAGCAGAGGTGCGCCGCGATTTATACCTGCTGGCCGATTACACGGACCCGGGTCTGCGACTCCAGACCGAGCAGGAATCCCGCGCCGCGTCTTATACACTCAAAGCCGCGGTTTCGCCTGCGTTTTCCGCCCAGGCGGGCGCATCGTACGAGCAGTATTATAAATACAACTATAATGCCGGGTTAAATGATTTTGACCGGCTGTACGGACGGCATCGGGTTTTTTCTTTAAGCGCCCGCTCCTCCCTGGCCGAGGTGCTGCGTGTGGACAGTGCCTATGAATTGGACCTGCGCCTTCAGGACGGCACGAGTCCTGAGGCAATTACCCGCACCGCGTATCCGGTCTCCGAGACCGGCCAGACCACTGCGCAGTACGATATGCTGAACAGCTATGGCCGTTTGCACACGCGGCAGGATACGGCCCGGGCCAAGGCTACCTACCAGTGGACCAAGATTTTTTCCAGTTTCGCGGAAGGGACGTACAATCGCAACGAGGATCTGAGCGGGCAAGAACCCATCATTCACACGGCTGCGCCGGGTGCGGGCGTGATTCTGCGCTGGGAAAAATTCCGCGTGGAAGCGAGCGTCCGGTTGGCCAAATCCTGGGGTGGGGTGAGCACGCACCAGGAAAATTATATGGTTGCGTTGAACTACAATCCCCTCAGCCTGCTTTCCATGTCCTTGCGCGGCCAGCATACCAAAACCCTGGATCCGGACTCGCTGGCCACGGAAGTGGACCTGAACTGCAGCGTACAGTTTTAAATAAAAAACCTGTCCACATCCGGCATCCGCCGGACCAGGGATTACACGGATTACACGGATAAGGCATAAAAACGCTAGAAAGGTTTTTAATATTTTTAATCTGTGAAATCTGTGTAATCCGTGGATAAGTTTTTGATTTTATTTGGACATGAATGGTTCATTTGAACATTTGAATTTTGGTCATTGTTTAGGGTTTAGTGCTTAGAATTTAGGATTTTGCAGCAGGACCAACTAGTGGGTTTGTTACTTTAAAAATTGACAACCACCAGAGCCCACTGCTAGACTATGCGCGGCAGTAATGGCCGATGCTTTCTGCCGGATAAGTTTTCCCGGCAATTTTTATCAAGGAGACAGACCGTGGCGGAAAAGGAAATCATTCAGCAGCGCATAGAAAAAATACGGGTCCTGCGCCAGGACGGCGTAGAACCTTATGCCTATAAATTCCCGAGGACCCACACTTCGTCCAAGATACAGGAAACCTTTGCCCGTCTGCAGGGGGAAGAAAAGTCGGACGTTTCCGTCTCTCTGGCCGGCCGGATCAAGTCCTACCGGGCGCACGGCAAGACCGTTTTTATCCACCTCCAGGACGAAAACGGCCAGGTGCAAATCTACCTGAGAGCCGACGAGATGGGCGAAACGCGGTATGAAATTGTTAAGCGCCTGGATATTGGGGATTTTCTGGGCGTCAAGGGACCGGTCTTCCGGACCCGCACCGGTGAATTGACGATCCGGGTGGAAGAGTTCACGCTGCTCTCCAAATCCATCCGCCCCTTGCCGGAAAAATGGCACGGACTCAAGGACGTGGAAGCGCGGTACCGGCAGCGCTACCTGGATATTCTTACCAACCCGCAGTCCAAAAAAGTGTTTCTCACGCGAATCCGGATTGTCCGTGAAATTCGGAATTTTCTGGACGGCCTCGGGTTTCTCGAGGTCGAAACACCCATGATGCAGCCCATCCCGGGCGGTGCGGCGGCCAAGCCGTTTAAGACCCACCACAATGCCCTGAACCGTGACCTGTTTCTCCGGGTGGCTCCCGAGCTATACCTGAAAAGGCTGCTCATCGCGGGATTTGAGAAAATCTATGAACTCAACCGCAATTTCCGCAACGAGGGCCTGAGCACCATGCATAATCCGGAATTCAGCATGCTGGAAATTTACCAGGCTTACGTGGACGGCGCCGCGATGATGGATTTAACCGAAAAATTGTTCGTACACCTGGCCAAGACCTTGCACGGCGGCGCGGAAATAACCTATCAGAACCAGACCATTAACTTCAGCGTGCCCTGGCGACGTTTGTCCTACGTCGAGGCCGTGGCCGAACAGACCGGGGTCAACGTGTGGCAGGAGCCCCTTGAGCGCATTCAGACCGTGTGTCAGGAACACCGCCTGGAGGTGCCGGTGGGCGCGACCAAGGCCGATATGACGGAATTGTTGTTTGATCACCTGGTGGTTCCCAAGCTCATACAGCCCACCTTCGTGGTCGACTTTCCCCTGGAATTGTCACCCCTGGCCAAGGCCAAGGAGGGTTCGGACGAATTCGCGGACCGTTTTGAGCCCTATATTGCCGGGCATGAGTACGCGAATGGGTTTTCCGAATTAACCGATCCCCAGGAGCAGCGCCAGCGGTTTGAGCGCCAGATGCACAAACGGGCGCAGGGCAGCGAGGAAGCGCAGCTCATGGACGAGGATTTTCTGCGGGCCATGGAATACGGCATGCCGCCGGCCGGCGGGCTGGGTATCGGCATTGACCGCCTGGCCATGCTGCTCACGGATACCCCCTCGATCCGGGACGTCATTCTTTTCCCGCAGCTTCGTCAGATCATGATCACGGACCCGGAGGAAGCCGATTCGGAGGCCGAGGCGCAGCCGACGAAGTAGCAGAACCCGCGGTGGCGTTCAGGTGTCCAAGGTACGAATAACGTAGGGGCGTATTGCGACCACAGGATGTAGGGAACGGTGCCCCGACCGGAGGGGATTATCGAACCGGGATTCCCTTTGGTCGCGACCGTTCCCTACGTTATTTATTATCGGGCCCGGGATCGGGTCCCGGAGGAACGTGCGTGAAATTCCCGTTTGAATTTTCAATCAGCCTGCGGTATCTGAAGGCCAAGCAGAAAGAGTCCTTTATCTCCCTGATCTCCGTTATCTCCGTGGCGGGCGTGGCGCTGGGCGTCATGGCGCTGATCATCGTGATGTCGGTTATGAACGGGTTCCGGGAGGACATCCGCCGGCGCATCATCGGCTCGCAGGCCCACGTGGTCATTGCCAGCTACGACCAGGGCGGGATCGAGAACTGGGAACAGGTGCTGGCCCGGGCCGAGGAGCACCCGCTGGTCACCGCGATTTCTCCCTACCTGTCCAATCAAGTGATGCTTAAAAAGGACCATCACGTGGAGGGCGTGGTGATCTGGGGGATCGACACGCAGCGGGAAACCAAGGTCACGCAGTTGCGGTCCAATATGAAGAGCGGTTCCCTGGATAAACTGAACCAGCCGCCGCTGCCGGGAAAGAATCCGTTGCGCGGACGCGGCATCATTCTGGGCATCGAAGTGGCGCGAAGGCTGGGGCTGCTGACCGGTGACCAGGTCACCGTGGTGGCGCCGGTATTCAAGGTCACCGCGGCCGGGACCGTTCCCAAGGTCGCCACCTTTCAGGTCGTGGGGATTTTCGAGGCCGGGATGTACGAATACGACGCGACCTTCGCGTATATTTCACTGGCCACGGCGCAACTGCTTTTTGAACAGCCCGGCATGGTGAATGGGATGGCCATCCGGGTGAAGGCGCTGGAACAGGCCCGGCAAGTGGCCCGGGATCTTCAGCAGGGCGGAGGGAATTACTGGGCCCGGGATTTCATGTCCTTAAACCGCAACCTGGCCACGGCCCTGGCCACGGAAAAAATCGTGATGTTCGTCATTCTTATTATGATCGTGATGGTGGCGGCCTTTAACATCGCCTCCACCCTGATCATGGTGGTCATGGAAAAGAAGAAAGACATCGGCATTCTTAAAGCCATGGGCGCCAGCCGGCGGTTCATCATGCGCCTGTTCATGCTGGAGGGCACTCTGATCGGCGTGGGGGGGACCCTGCTGGGCTTGATCGGCGGCATGGCCACTTGTTTGTTTTTAAAGCTGTATCCCCTGCACATTCCCGGAGGCGGCATTGTGTATTACATCGAGAAACTACCGGTGTCCCTGCGCTGGGAGGACGTGCTGCTCATTACCGGAGTCACCATGCTGGTCTGCCTGATATCCGCGGTCTATCCGGCTTGGCAGGCCTCGCGTCTGGACCCGGTGGAAGCGATCCGCTATGAATAAAACCGTGCTGGAAATCCGACAGGTCGAAAAAAGCTTTGTGGTGGGCGGCAACCGCGTGCAGGTCCTCAAGGGTATTGACCTGACCGTGTCCGCGGGTGAAGTGATTGCCATCATGGGCCCGTCCGGTGCGGGGAAAACGACCCTGCTCAGCATCGCGGGAGGGATCATGCGCCCCACCGCGGGCACGGTCCGCATTGCGGGCCAGGAACTATACACGCAGAATGACGAGGCGCTGGCGGGTCTCCGGAACCGGTCGGTGGGATTCGTTTTTCAAATGCACTACCTCTTGCCTGAGTTTACGGCCGAGGAAAACGTCATGCTGCCGGCCCTGATCACGGGTGGCGACCGGGCCCCGGCCCGGCAACGGGCCCGGCAGTTGCTGGAACAGGTCGGCCTGGCGGGGCGCACGCGGCATCGCCCGGGTGAATTGTCGGGCGGTGAGCAACAGCGTGTGGCCATTGCCCGGGCGCTCCAGAACCAGCCGGCCCTGCTGCTGGCGGACGAACCCACCGGGGATCTGGACCGCGCCACGGCGCGGGAAATTCAAGCGCTGTTTATCGACCTGAACCGGCGGCAGGGGCAGACGGTGATCATGGTCACGCACAATCCCGAACTCGGCGATCTGGCCGACCGGATCGTCATGCTGGAGGACGGCTTGGTGGTTTTGCCACCGGAACCGCTGGCTGCGAAGGAAGCGGAAACGAAAGGGGCAGGCGAAGATGTTTTGCCAGATATGCCATCAAGAGGAAGCAACGGTTTACCTGATCGAGAGCACGGGGGATAAACACACCTCGCTGCATATTTGCGAGAGTTGCGCCCAGAAACGCCACCTCGGGGAAATGCTCTCCAAACCGGCCCTGGCCATGCAAAACTTGCTGGCCTCGCTGCTGGAACTCAGCGCCGCGCCCCCGGCCGAGCAAAGGGAAGTCAAGTGTCAGGCCTGCGGCCTGAGCTTTTCGCAGTTCCGGGAGGCGGGCCGCTTTGGGTGCGCCCAGTGTTATAACGCGTTCCGGGATCAGCTCCTGCCGTTATTGCGCCAGTTTCACCAGGCCGAGGAACACCGCGGCCGCGCCCAGCCTCCGACCCGGCTCCGGCGGAACACCAACCTGGAAGACCTGAAATCCCGGTTGCACAAGCTGATCGCGAATGAGCACTTCGAGGAAGCAGCACGTCTGCGCGACCACATCCGCGCGCTGGAAGGGAAGCACCAGCCGTGAGCGGTCACAAATTGCCGTTCCCAGCGTGGCTGAAAAAAGCGCAAGCCGGGGAGAACATCGTCATTTCCACGCGCATCCGCCTGGCCCGTAATGTCTCGGGCCTGCGGTTCCCCTCGCTGGCGGACAAAACCGAGCAGGAGAAACTTCTGCGCGGAGTCAGGACTTTTTTAAGCAAAAGCGCCTTGCCGTCCGCCTGGCAGTTTTTGTCCCTGCGGGAGTTCGACAATATTTTTCGGGGTGTGCTGGCGGAACGCGGTTTGATCAGCATGGAATCCGCCCGCGACCCGGGATTCTCCGGCCTGGCCTACGGCCCGGGCCAAAGCCAGTCCGTGCTGCTGAACGAGGAAGATCATGTGCGCCTGCAGGTGATCCGGGAAGGGCTGAACCTGGAACGGGGATTGAAGCAAGCCCAGGAACTGGATGAAAACCTGGGGCGTTTTTTTGCCTATGCGCTGCACCCGTCGTTTGGTTTTCTGACCGCCTGCCCCACCAACGTGGGCACGGGTCTGCGCGCCTCGGTTATGCTGCACCTGCCGGCCCTGACCCTGACGCGGGGCATTATCCAGGTGTTGCAGGCCGTGCTGCACATGGGTCTGGCGGTGCGGGGATTTTACGGCGAGGGTTCGGAATTAAAAACCGTGTTTTTCCAGGTCAGCAACCAGGTCACCCTGGGGAGGACCGAGGATGAAATCATACAGCACCTGGCCGGCGTAACACATCAGATCGTGGAGCGGGAGGAAGAGGCTCGCCAAAAACTGCTCAAGGAAGATGCCGCCCTGCTGGAGGATAAAGTGGGACGGGCCCTGGGCATGCTGGAACGGTGCCGCCTACTGGGATTTGAAGAAGCGCTGGATTTGATGTCCGCCCTGCGTTTGGGCGTGGAAACCCGGATCATTAAACCCATCCCCAAATCCGTTCTAAATGAAATGCTGCTTCTGGTTCAGCCGGCTCATCTGCAGATGGCCGCCAAAAAGCCGCTGGCTGGCGAACAGCAGAACGCCTTTCGGGCAACCCTTGTTAAAAAAAGACTGAAATTAAAGGAAATATATCGCGACGCTTGAGGCGGTAGCCTGCGGTCCGGTCTCGGGAAATGCGTGAGGGATTCGTGAAAAAGGCGCTACACATTGACTTTATGGGAAAATCGGGTTCTAATAGGGTGAAGCGTGGGATTATTCGGTACATTAATAATAATATTACGTCGAAAATAAAAAATATCACCACGAAGACACGAAGGACACGAAGAAAGATATTCATTATTTTAGGCATGTTTTATTGTTTTACCTTCGTGATCTTCGCGCCTTCGTGGTGAAAAATAAGGTAAGGTGGGTTCTTTACACGCAGGAACATCCGGGGAGGATAGGCTAACATGTTTGATAAATTTACGGAGCGGGCTAAAAAAATAATCAATCTGGCGCGGGAGGAAGCCGCGCGCCTGGGGCATGATTATATCGGGACCGAACATTTGCTCCTGGGGTTGATCAAGGAAGGCGGCGGCGTGGCCACCGCCGTGCTGGAGAACCTGGGTCTGGATTTGGAGCGTATAAAACTGGAAGTGGAAAAATCAATTAATATGGGCGGCGGGACACTGACCCTGGGCGAAGTGCCGTTCACGCCGAGGGCCAAGAAAGTGCTTGAACTCGCGCTCGAAGAAGCCCAGGCGCTGGGTCATAATTACATCGGGACCGAGCATATTCTGCTGGGCCTGATCCGCGAAGGTGAAGGTGTAGCCTTCCGGGTGCTGGAGCGCTTTAACGTGCGGATTGAGAAGGCCCGGGAGATGACCATCTATCTGCTGGGCGGCAACCTGCCCAAGTACATGCAAAGCCAGGCCAAGAGCACCACGCCCACCCTGGACGCGTTCGGGCGCGATCTGACGCAACTCAGCCGGGAAGGGAAGCTGGACCCGGTGATCGGCCGGGAAGACGAAATCGAGCGCGTGATCCAGATCCTCTGCCGGCGCACCAAGAACAATCCGGTGCTTATCGGCGAGCCGGGTGTGGGCAAGACAGCCATTGCCGAAGGGCTGGCACAGAAAATCGTGGCGGGCAACATCCCTGAACTCCTGGCGAACCGGCGGATCGTCACACTGGATCTGGCGGCGGTGGTGGCCGGAACCAAATACCGCGGAGAGTTTGAAGAGCGCCTGAAGACCGTGATGCAGGAAATCAAAGCTGCCACGAACAGCATTATTTTGTTCATTGACGAACTGCACACCCTGGTGGGCGCGGGCGCGGCGGAAGGCGCCATTGACGCCTCCAACATGTTGAAGCCGGCCCTGGCCCGCGGCGAGGTACAGTGCATCGGCGCCACGACCATGGATGAATACCGCAAGTACATTGAAAAGGACGGCGCCCTGGAGCGGCGGTTTCAGTCCATCAAGGTGAACGCGCCCAGCGTGGCGGAGGCCATCCAGATTCTTTCCGGCCTGCGCGACCGCTACGAGGCGCATCACCACGTGCATTTCACGGACGAAGCCCTGGTAGCGGCCGTGAAACTGTCGGAACGCTATATCTCCGGCCGGCTGCTGCCGGACAAGGCCATCGACGTGATGGATGAAGCCGGCGCGCGCGCCCGTCTGTCCTCCACGGTCCTGCCACCCGACCTGAAAGCGACCGAGGGGGAAATCGAGAAAATCACCAAACAGAAAGAAGAGGCCATAAAGGTCCAGGAATTCGAACAAGCCGCCAGTTTGCGAGACACGATCAAGGAGCTGCGCCAGAAAAAGGAGGAGAAAAAGCGGATCTGGGAGCAATCCCGCACCCAAAATGTCACCAACGTGTCCGAGGAGGACATCGCGGTTATCGTCAGTAAATGGACGGGCGTGCCGGTCTTCAAGCTGGAAGAAAAGGAATCCGCCAAGTTGATCCGGATGGAGAGCGAACTGCACAAGCGCATCGTGGGACAGGAGGAAGCCATTAGCGCCGTTTCGCGCTCAATCCGCCGTTCCCGCGCCGGCGTGGCGGATCCCCGGCGCCCCATCGGTTCGTTTATTTTCCTCGGCCCCACGGGCGTGGGCAAAACCGAAATGGCCCGGGCCCTGGCGGAATTCCTATTCGAGGACGAGAACACACTCATTCGGATTGACATGTCCGAGTACATGGAAAAGTTCGCCATCTCGCGACTGGTGGGCGCCCCCCCGGGATACATCGGTCACGACGAGGGCGGGCAGTTGACCGAAAAGGTCAGGCGGAACCCCTATTCCGTCATTTTGTTCGACGAGGTCGAAAAAGCGCATCCGGACGTTTTTAACATTCTTTTACAGGTGCTGGAAGACGGCCGGCTGACCGACACCAACGGGCGCGTGGTGGACTTCAAGAACACGGTCGTCATCATGACCAGCAACATCGGCGCACGCCTGATTAACAAGGGCGGCGGCGCCATCGGCTTCCAGCCGGCCAGCGCGGAGGTCTCGTACCAGGGCATGAAGGACAAAGTCATGTCCGAGGTGAAAAAAGTGTTCAATCCCGAGTTTTTAAACCGCGTGGACGAAGTGATCGTGTTCCATAGCCTGGACCGCAAGGATCTGGAGTCCATCGTGGACATGCTGATGAGCCGCGTGAACGACCGGCTTAAGGAAAAGGAAATCACGCTGCAGATCAGCCCGGAGACCAAGAATTACCTTATCGAAAAGGGCTTCAATCCCCAGATGGGCGCGCGTCCGCTCAAGCGCGCCATCCAGCGCCTGATGGAGGATCCCCTGGCCGAGAAAATTCTCAAGGGCGAAATCAAAGCAGGCTGCGTGATCAAAGCCGTACCCGGGAACGATAAGATTAAGTTTGAGGTGAAAGTCGAGGCTTGAAGCGCGTGTCCGCCAAACGCAGGGTAAAAAAAAGCGTAAAACCCGTTTCCGGGGACGCGCGCGGCAAATCCGGCGCAGCCCAGGCCCGCCGGGCCCGGCCTGAAACCCGGACCTCCGCCCGCCCCCCCCGGCGCAACAAACCGCCGCAGCCAGCCCCCGTGAAAGCCGCCCAGGGCGGCGCTCGAAAAAAAAGCGGCCTCAAACCCGCGGCCGCTCACCACTTGCCGGCCGGCCGGATTCAGAAGGCCCGTCATCCCTTAATCAGCCTGGCATTTCTTTTCGGCGGCGCCTTTGCCCTGGTCAGCGGCCTGTGGATCGTATCTTCCAGCGGCGTGGTGGGCAACCGCTTCAAACCGCAGTTGGAAAGTGAATTATCCAAGGCCCTGAGCCGCCAGGTCACCATCGAGCGTATTGAGGGTGGGCTCTTCGACCGGGTGGTTTTGCGGAACGTGTGCATTTCCTCCCGGCAAACCTATCCCGAATCCCTGGACATTACCATTAAGCGCGTCGTGGTCCAATATTCCCTGTGGGATATTCTCGTCCGCAAACGGCCGCTGGCCGAAAGCCTGCATCAAATCCAATTGATTCACCCACTCATCCTTTTCGAACGAACACCGGAAGGAAAATGGCGCAGTCCGGACCTGGTCTCCTGGCCGGTGAACAACCGAACCGCCGGGCCGGCCGCGCCCGGACCGGGCATACCGCCCATCCGGATATCCCTGATTTCCGGGGAGGTCAGGCTTAGCGACGGTGAGCACGAGACGAGCATCAAGAAGGTGAAGGGGCTTTTGAACCTGAAGGACCCGTCCGCCTCGCGCCTGTATCTTTCCGGCCGGACGGATAAATGGCGGCGGCAAAACGTGAAAATATCAGGCGTACTGGACCTCTCGCAAGGGACTTTTCGTCTGGGAGTAAACGCCACGCGTGTGCAATTACAACCCCTGATGTGGGTGGCGAATCTCTCGGATTTTTTCGGTATTCCCAGCGGGCAGGCGGACATCCGGCTTAAAATCAAATCCCGTTCCCCCATGCCGAAGGATCTTTTTCCCGGGGTAGGCATCCAGGGCAAACTGGTACTTTACGACCTGACGGTCAAGACCAAACTTTTAAACGAGCCGCTCCAGAATATTTTTGGTGTGGCCTTGATGGAGGACCGCAATCTTACCTTGAAAAATATGCAGGCCATTTTGGGCAAGACCACCTGGTCCGCCGAAGGCAAGATTAATAATCTGCAGGCGCCCAGACTCGACATCCGGGTACGGAGCCAGGACCTGGAATTGGCCGACCTGGTTGAACCCTTTCCCAACTTCCAGCAATTGCAGACCAGCGGTTCGGGGCAGGCGGCCATCCTGATCAAGGGGAAGGTGCCGGATCTGATTGTGACCGGAAACTTCAGCATGCCAAAAGGAAAAATCGGTCGTCTAAAAATTCGGAAGTTCGAGATTATCTCGCGCTACCGGGCCGGCATTCTCCGGCTACTCCTGGCACGGGGCGTTTTTGCCCGGGGCTGGGTGGAAGGCCGCGGCCGCATTGTTTTTCCCAGCCAGGGGGACCAACCGGCGTCCCTGGATTTCAGCGGCGAGGCCAAAGACCTGGCCCTGGAGGACATCGCGGACTTGTTCGGGGTGGAGCAGGTCCGGGGGCGCGTGGGCGGGAGCCTGACCCTGAAAGGCCCGGTCAACGAACCGGTGC
>JAUXBQ010000288.1 GCA_030619365.1 candidate division FCPU426 bacterium
AGCAGTGTGATTGGCGGCAATCCCCCTAGTTTTACCAAAGGGGGCCTGCCAAAGGACGCGAGCGATGACGCGAAGGAATTGGGTATATCATATTGGCCTGGCCGTGCTGCTGGTTTTTTCCCTGGCACGCGTGTCGCAGTCGCAGACTTATCTTTTCGTGGACGTGCTGTCCGTGAGCACCAACGCAGTTGCGCCCCCTGGTATTAGTGTTGATGTGGCAGCCCAATCCGGGCTGCATCTTCTTTCTTATTATCTCCGTGTACGTTTTCCTTCCGACAATTTCACGACCTGGGGCATACGTATGTCCACGAACAACAGTCCCAACCGGACCTGGTTCCCGCCGGACGGGATTTACGGCGGCTTGCGGGGGACCGTGGACCCCCTCCAAAAAATGCCTTTGTACTGGCAAGTCCACGGCTCCCCGCAAAACGTAACCATCACCACCGGCGGGCTGGGTTTTTACGCGCAGACCCTGGGATACTGGGGCCGGGTCCTGGACCGGAATGACTTTGACGTGGCCTTCAACTGGATGGGTCTGGAAAATATCCTGCGCAGCACTTTGGTCGGTTACGAGGGCTTGGGCGATTTTCCGCGTACAGGCCGGAACAGCAATGCCTCGCCCGTGAACGTGTACCTGGGCCTGGACGTCAACGCGAACACCAGCGGAAGTTTCAACACCACCCTGCAGCTCGATTTTTATAATCTGGGCGTGCCCAGCTACATGGGCTATGCCACGCCCAACCCGTTTACGCCCACCATGGGGCAAAGAACCAGTTTCAACTTCTATACACGGGCTATCGACTCTCCGTTTACCATCCGGATTTATACTGTCCGCGGCCGCCTAATCCGCACCCTGACCCGGATGCGCGAATGGGACGGCCGCAACGAAGCCGGCCGGATTGTCGAGGGTGGGCTTTACATTTACCAGATCCAGGCGGAAAATGAACGTATCAGCGGCACGGTGGTTCTGATTAAGTGAGGCTAAAAATATGAACAGTCAATGGAGTACGCGCAATCCGGTAAAGGCCGGGTTACGTTACTGGAAAGCAGCGGCCGGGCTGGGCCTCTTGGTCTGGCTGGCCAACGCGTCTCCCGGTTTGGCCTATTTTCAGGACCTGGGCATGGGCGTCCGTCCGGCGGGCATGGGCGAGGCCTTTGCCGCGGTGGCCGATGATTCCAACGCCATGTTTTTTAACATTGCCGGCATCGCCGGCTTGGACGCCCGCGAATTGAACCTTATGTATTCCAACCTGTACGCCAATCTCAATGCCCGGTTGTACACCGGGCAGAACGATTCCCTGGGGTATCACAATGTCGGCCTGGTTTTCCCCTTTGACGAGCAGATCGGGTCCTTTGGCTTTACCTGGACCCGTTTCGAATCGCAGATCTACCGGGAAAATTCTTTTGTCGTGGGATACGCGCGCGAGATCGGCCGGGATGTATTCGACTGGTTCAACGCCAGTGAGCGGGTAAGAGAAATCCGGCTCGATGCCGGTATGAATTTAAAAATCCTCAACTGGATGGTGGACGCCAACGATTACACGACCGAGACCGCCAATCCCGTGCTGGCGCGGAACGGGCTCTCGCGGACCGGTTTTACTGCGGATCTCGGTCTGCTGGCGGCCTGGACTCCGGACGTGAAATTCGGGCTCTCCCTGGAAAATTTTATACCGGCCGACGTGGGCGTCACGCAGTACGAGACCATCCCCATAAATTTCCGCTTCGGCGTTTCCTATTTGCACGACTGGCTCGGGAGCCTGGATTACGTGGACTCCCTTTTGGGCACCATGGATTTCACGCAGCGCAACGGCATTTCCGATTTCCGGGTAGGCGCGGAGGGCTGGTTTTTCAAGCGCTTTTTGGCGCTGCGCCTGGGAACCACGGCGGACCAGTTCAGCACGGGCCTGAGCGTAAACGCCATGATGAACAATTCGCCCATAGACCTGCAGGTCGACTATGCTTTTGGCTATCCCTATGGCATACAGTCCACTTGGGGTTCTCACCGTGTTTCCCTGATCGTGCGCTGGGCCAACCTGGAGAAAAAAGCGCCCGTGGTCGTGCTGGAGACCGAGGAAAACATGGCGAAAGTACGCGACCAGGAGCTCTCGGCCGCCCGGGCCCAGGAGGAAGCCAAACTGCGCGATCTCATGCGTGAATTGCGGACCGAGATAAAGGCGGTTATGCGGGCTTTGGGGGAAATTGAGACGCGCATTAAAAACGGGGAATTGCCGCCCATTCAATTTGAGGCCGGAAAGGCCGTTTTGAAAAAGAATTCCCTGAAAACCCTGGACGCGATTGGTGAAGTTATGGAGAGTCATCCTCTGATAAAAGTGAGAATAGAGGGCCATACCGATTCGGCCGGAGCGGCGGAAACCAATCTCAACTTGTCCCGCACCCGGGTGGAGAAGGTTCAGGAATACCTGCTGGCCTTGTTCCAATTGAAATCCGGAAACCTGATTCCCATGGGCTACGGGGAAACGCGCCCCATCGCGGATAACCAGACCCCCGAAGGCCGGGCCGCGAACCGGCGGGTGGACATTAAGGTCTTGCTGCCGGCCGGCATGGACTCCCGGAAAGTGGCGCCCCGGCCCCAGGGGGCCGAGGAACTGGTTACGGAACCGATCAGTGCCGAGGATATCGTTCCCTACGAAAACGTCGATAATCTTCGGCAAAGGCTGAAAGTGTACGAAATGCAGGTGAATCCGGACGAGGTCGAGGAATTGTTCAAACAACAGCGCGAAGAGAACGGCCAGCCGCCCGTGCCGCAAAAATAAACAAGCCTGTTATATAAAGACATAAAAAAGA
>JAUXBQ010000100.1 GCA_030619365.1 candidate division FCPU426 bacterium
CCCGCCTTCGCAGGGCAGGCATGTGGTTAGCCGGGGTCCAGGACAACTAGGGCCCAAAGTTCATCTGAAGACCGTTTTTTTCTGGATTCCGTCCCGGCTGAATACATGCCGGGATGACGATTTGTCGGAATGACGTGGTAAAAAGGTATTGCGGATTCGGCCTAATTCGTAAATAATCACACTTACTCATACAATTCGTGAGGGGGGTAACTTTTCATGATTATAAAAAAATCATTTTACCCGTTAGTCGCAGTTTCGTTATTCGGCGTCTTATTTTTTGCCGCCAGCCCGGGGCAGGCGGACCCGCAAATGGTTCCCACCAGCTTCGCGGACGTGGCCGAGCAGGTCTCGCCCGCGGTCGTGAACGTCAGCACGGTGCGCTTTGTGAAAAACCGGTTCGCCAACCCTAACCAGTTTCAGGATCCCCAAATGCGGGAATTTTTCGAACACTTCTTTGGGCCCCAAGTATTCCGGGAAGCGCCGCCCCAGAAGACCACCAGCCTGGGGTCCGGCGTCATTGTGGACCAAGCCGGGTACATACTGACCAACAACCACGTGGTGGAAAAAGCGTCGGAAATCATCGTCAAGCTTAAAAGCGGCGAGGAATACAAGGCCACGGTGGTGGGCACGGATCCCACCACGGACCTCGCCGTGCTCAAGTTGGAAGACCGCAACCAGCCCTGGCCCTCGGTCGATATGGGGGATTCGGACGCCGCGCGGGTGGGAGACTGGGTCATTGCCATGGGCAGCCCGTTTGGCCTGGAACAGACCGTGACCTCGGGCATCATCAGCGCCAAGGGCCGGACCATTGGCCAGGGACCCTACGACGATTTTATCCAGACCGACGCCTCGATCAACCCGGGCAATTCCGGCGGACCCCTGGTGGACATGAACGGCAAGGTCATCGGAATCAATACCGCCATATTCAGCCGCACGGGTGGTTCGTTGGGCATTGGCTTCGCCATTCCCATCAACCTGGCGCAGCGCGTGTACGACGATATCGTGAAAACCGGCCAGGCCCACAGGGGATGGCTAGGTGTGTTCATCCAGGCCCTGACCCCGGAATTGGCCCAGCATTTTAAAATGAAAAAAGCAATGGGTGTGCTTATCACATCCGTGGTGTCCGGCGGTCCGGCCGACCGGGGGGGCATCAAGCCCGGTGACGTGATCATCCAGTTCGACGGTAAAACGGTGGAAACACCCAATGAACTGCAGCGCCTGGTGGGTCTTACCGAGGTGCGCGAAAAAATCACGCTGCAGGTGATCCGTAACGGCGCCCGGAAAAAGATCAAGGTTCAAATCGGGGACCAGGCCACGGCCGAACGCCGCCAAACTCAATCCGCGGCCCAGCCGGTTCGGCCCCAGACCCGCAAGGATACCATCGCGCTGTTGGGCATTGCCTGCGACGACCTGACTCCCAGGCTGGGCAAGCAATTGCGGACCCAAAATTATCGCGGGGTGGTGGTTAAAAGTGTGGAGCCGGGTAGCCCGGCCGAGGGCGCGGGGATCGCGCCGGGTGATATTATCCGGGAGGTCAATCGCAGGGCGGTGAAGAACAAACGCATTTTGCGAAAAGCGCTCGCCGCCCTGAGTCCGGGCGATGAGCTGCTGCTCAAGATCGAGCGGAATGACTACCCGATCTACATGGTCATGAAAATACCCCGCAAATGAGCTTGCCACGCTGAAGCCTGCCGGCCCCTGGATTTTTTTGCCTTGGTCGAGGGATGTACTTGACAGTCCATCCCTCCCTGCCTATAATTCATTCCGGCTTTAGCCCGGACGCATATTGGTCCGGGCCTTGTTTTTTTTACAGAAAAATGAAAAGGCGGGACTTAGCATGGATCATCATGGAGATTTTCATTTCACCTCGGAGTCGGTCACCGAGGGTCACCCCGACAAGATGGCGGACCAGATTTCCGACGCCATTCTGGACGCAATTTTGGCCCAGGACCCTTACAGCCGCGTGGCCTGCGAGACCCTGGTAACCACCGGGTTGGTGCTGGTGTCCGGCGAAATCACCACCAAGGCCAACCTGGACGTGACGGAGGTGGTCCGCAAAACCGTGACCCGCATCGGCTACAATGACACCAGCGCGGGCTTCGACGCCGAGACCTGCGCCGTGCTTTCCACGATTCACCAGCAGTCTCCGGATATTGCCCTGGGCGTGGACCGCGACGGGGCCGGCGACCAGGGCATGATGTTCGGATACGCCAGCCGGGAAACGCCGGAATACATGCCTTTGCCCATTACCCTGGCCAACAAGCTGGCGAAGCGGTTGTCCCAGGTACGGAAACAGGGCACGCTCAAGTACCTGCGCCCGGACGGCAAGACGCAGGTGTCCGTGGAGTACCGGAGCGGCAAGCCGGTGCGCGTTGAGGCCGTGGTGGTCTCCACCCAGCACACCGCGGAGGCCACCCAGGCGCGCATTCGCCGGGACATCATCCGGCACGTGATCAAACCCATCATCCCGAAAAAATTCCTGGATCCGCGCACCAAGTATTTCGTGAACCCCACCGGCCGTTTCATCGTCGGCGGGCCGCACGGCGACACCGGCCTCACGGGCCGCAAGATCATCGTGGACACCTACGGCGGCATGGGGCGCCACGGCGGCGGGGCGTTTTCCGGCAAGGACCCCTCCAAGGTGGACCGCTCGGCGGCGTACATGGCCCGCTACGTGGCCAAGAACATCGTGGCCGCCGGCCTGGCGGACCGCTGCGAGTTGCAACTGTCCTACGCTATCGGCGTGGCCGAACCCACCTCGGTCATGGTCAATACCTTTGGCACGCACCACATTCCCGAGAGCGTCATCGCCAAGCTGGTGCGGCGCCATTTCCAGCTCACACCCAGGGGCATCATTGCGCACCTGAAACTGCGGCGGCCGATCTATTGCCAGACCGCGGCGTACGGCCATTTCGGCCCGGCCGCCTACACCTGGGAGAAAACCGATAAAGTAAAGGCGCTGCGGAAAGCCGCCGGGCCTTACCTGAAAAAAGGGAGAAAAGCATGAGCCACATTAAAAGCGTTAAACTGGCCCCGGAAGGAAAACGCCGCATTGAATGGGCGGCCCAGGGCATGCCCGTGCTGGCCCAGATTCAAAAGCGGTTTAAAAAGACCAAGCCGCTTAAGGGCGTGCGCCTCGGCGCCTGCCTGCACATTACCACCGAGACCGCGAATTTGCTGATTGCGCTCAAGGCCGGCGGCGCGCAGGTTTTTGCCTGCGCCAGCAACCCGCTCTCCACGCAGGACGACGTGGCCGCCAGCCTGGCCAAGGATTACAAGATTCCCACCTATGCCATTAAGGGCGAGGACCATAAGACCTACTACCGCCACATCCACGCGGTGCTGAATCTGAAACCGCAGATCACCATGGACGACGGCGCGGACCTGGTCTCCACCATCATGAAAAAACGGCGCGACCTGATCCCGGGCATTATCGGGGGCACGGAAGAAACCACCACCGGCGTGATCCGCCTTAAGAGCATGGAGAAGAACAACGTCCTGGCCTATCCCATCATCGCGGTCAACGACGCCATGACCAAACATTTGTTCGACAACCGCTACGGTACGGGCCAGAGTACCCTCGACGGCGTGCTGCGGGCCACCAACCGGCTGCTGGCCGGCCGCACGTTTGTGATCGGCGGGTACGGTTGGTGCGGCCGGGGCCTGGCCATGCGGGCGCAGGGCCTGGGCGCCAATGTCGTCGTTTTTGAAGTGGACCCCCTCAAAGGCCTGGAGGCGGTGATGGATGGGTACCGGGTCATGCCCATCGCGCAGGCGGCCCGGATCGGCGATATCTTTGTCACGGTTACCGGCGACATCAATGTGATCCGCTACGAACATTTTAAGCTGATGAAGGAAGGCGCTATTGTGGCCAATTCCGGGCACTTCAACGTGGAATTACAACTCAGCGCGTTGAGGAAAAAAGCCAAGCGTGTCCGGCGCATCCGCGAATTCGTCGAGGAATACACGCTGCCTTCGGGCCGGCATATCAACGTACTGTGCGACGGCCGCCTGGTGAACCTGGCCGCGGCCGAAGGGCACCCCGCCTCGGTGATGGACATGAGCTTCGCCAACCAGACCTTGTCCGCGGAGTACATGGTGAAACACTCCAAACGGCTGGAGAAAAAGGTCTATCCCGTGCCCGCGCACCTCGACCAGTGGATCGCGGAGATCAAATTGCGCTCCATGGGCGTGACCATTGACAAACTAACCCGCGAGCAGCAGGTGTATTTGAATTCCTGGGAACTGGGGACCTAGCGCCTCAGTCATTGGCAGAGGAGAGCAACATGATGAAATCGGCGTGGATGGCAAGCCTGCTTTTCGCGGGGTGTCTGGCAATGGCCCCGGGCCTGGCAGCCGCGCTCCCGGAAACCGCGGTCCCGGCGCAGGTTGATCCCGGGGAGCCGATCGTGGCTGAACCGGTTGATCGCACCCGTCTCGCCGTACCGCCTGAACCCACACCCGGCCCGGAAACGGAATGGATCACGCCGCAAACCCTTACGGGCGGGGAGCCCTATCCCATCGCGAGCGCCACCCCCACGGCCACGCTCGAACCGGAGACCACGGCCAGCCCGGAATCCGTTCAGGAAGTGCCGCTGGTTTATCCCTACGCTATTTCCGCCTATCTGCTCCCGGTTAATCTTACCGAATTGGATCTGGGATTGATTGTTTACGACACGCCCGGCATTTCCGCAGGAATCGGCTGGGGCGCCATGCGTGACCTGATGATCGCGGCGCGCATGACCGTACAGGGCCCCAGCAACACGGCCGGCGTGCAAGTTCGTTACGGGCTGAGGTCGGAAGAACCGGCGGAGAGTAAACCCGCGATCGCGGCCAGCTTTCACTGGCGGTTTCTCAATCACCGCACAAACGATGAGGCGCGCCGGAATATTTTTCGCGGCAACCGCCTGCAGGGGGGCGTGCTGCTCTCCAAGGATATGGGGTCCTTAGCCCGCCATTTGCAGGCCAATTCCTCGGTGCAGGGTTTTCTGAATTATTTTAAATTGCACGCCGAACTCCTGGTGGAGTATCTCGCCGGCCGGGAGCACAGCGTGGAGGAACCGGTCGCGCGGGTGGAATTCGGGGCGCGCGGCACCGTAGAGATCGTGATTGATCCGGAATTCCTGATGTTAACTCTCAATTATGATTCTTTGCCGGATTGGGTGGGGCGGGACAATTATTATCTTGGCATCCGCTACCTGGCGCGCCGTAATTTTGGCATTGATGTGCTGGCCGGGAAAATCGGCGAGGGCCAGGGCCTGACCGCGGGCCTGGCCTGGATTTTCTGACCCGGATCACGAGTAGGGAACAGGCATGCCTGTTCCCTACAATCTATATATTCATTTTATAAAACATTTTACAAATCGCCGTACCTATTAATTGACGAATCCGTCTGTTTTGCGTTATAATTTACCAAATACTATTAAATCGAGGTGATGTTTCCATGCCACAACGATACACGACAATCACTCTCACTGTTTTACTAGGAGCCGCCATCTGGCTGTCCGGATGTAATTTCTTTTCCGGCCTGCACTCCGACGGTAAAGACTCCAGTTCCACCGTACTGGTGGCCGACGGACAGGCCGCGCTCCGGCGCAATGATTACGCCAACGCCGCCCAATACTTCAGCCTGGCCATGGAACATGATCCCAATAATTCCGAGGCCCGGGTCGGGTACGCTCACGCGATCCTGCGGGTCCAGGGATTCAGCCTGGGCCAATTCGCTACGTCTTTTATGACCGCCATGATGGCGGAAAACAGCAGCAATCCCAGTGATTACGAAATCCTGGTTCCCGGCCACTGGGGGGTTACCACCTATACCGAACTGGAGCGGATTTTCACGGAGATGATTTACACGCTGGATCCGGTGGTCTTAGGCGCGACCCACGGCCCCTACCACGCCACGGACGTGAACCTTAACCTGACTGTGGGGATTTTTTACATACTGCGCATCCAGGCCCGGCTCGAGGTGTTAAACAGCGATTTCAGCATTCAAAGCCTGAACAAATCCTCGCCAGAGGTGGCCGCCTTGGGACTCAGGCCCAGCGTGTTGGCGCAACTGCCGGATGACTTTTTATGGATACTGGACAGCTTAAACGATCAGCCGCCGCTGCCTTTCTTGCTCTCCATGCAGACTGACATTACAAAGGCCATTCAGCGCTTGCAAACGGCGGCTGACCACGCGGACAACGACATGATCCAGGAGATTGCCGACATGTTCAAAGACTGGAAAACACTAGCGTACCAGTAAGGCCAAGGGAGGAAACCCATGCCTCAACAGTTTCACCGAATCCTAATCGCCTGCCTGACCGGCCTGCTGTTAGTGCCGGCGCTTTCCTTTGGCGGGGAGACCCGACGTCAACAGTTCATGTTGGGCGACAACACGGAACGCATGTTCATCGAAGGTATCCGCCCCATGGGCATGGGCGGTGCCTTTATTGCCGTGGCCGACGACGAGAACGCCATGTTTTACAATCCGGCCGGCCTGGCCCGGGTCGATTACTGGCGCTTCACATTTCCCAAGCTGCTGCTCGGTACGGACATCGCTTCCTGGGACAACCTGATCTACGTGTTGGGAAATACCGGGGCGTTCACGGAATTCATGGGCGGCAATGTCTCCGCCGATACCATTGCCGTGGTGGACCGGCTGTCCAATACGCGCATTCATTTTTTGAACCAGGAAAGCCTGACCTACATCCAGCCGGGTTTTGCCGGCGGGTTGTGGCTGTTCGACGACGTGCTCCTGGAAACCGGCGCCATTCTTCTGCCAGAGGCAAACTGGAACGTACGCGCCGGACTCATACAAAACCTTTCCTGGGGCTTTGGCTGGGACATTCCCCAATTCGGGTACCTGGCGGCGGGCTTCACGCTCAAAGCCATTCAGCAGGTGAAATCCCTGGAAGAAAACCGCAGCGTCCTCGACTTTGGCGAACTCGACCTCACGGTGCAATGGGGCGCGGGCCTGGATTTGGGCGTCATTTACCAGCCGACCGAGGAAATCTCCGTGGCCTTCGTGATGGCGGATATTTACACCCGCCTGCTGGACGAGGTCATGGTGCCCAATATCAAGCTCGGTTTTGCCTATGAGCCCTGGTGGCTGAATTTCGAGGACCTGGCCACAGTGCTGGCCGTGGATTTGGTGGAACTGAACTGGCAGGGGGACAATGAATGGAAAAACAGCCCCGACAACGCCGGGGCCATTAATTTCACCAAGTTTCGCGTGGGCGTGGAATTCCTGCTTTCCGGCCTGATCGCCCTGCGCGGCGGCATGCACCAGGGTTATCCCACGGCCGGGGTTTCGCTGGTCACCAGTTTCATAAATATCGACTGGGCGTATTTTGGCAAGGAACTCGGCACCTACCCGGGCCAGAGCCCGGAGTGGAACCATCGTCTCTCCATTGACTGGCACACCGGTGCCCTGGCCGCGCCGCCGGCCACGCCCACGCCTTCGCCCACGCCCACCGTGACCGTCACACCGACCGTGACCGCCACGCCCACCCGGCGCCCGACCGCGCAAGCCACCCTGACGGGCAAAGTCCCCAAGCTGCGCGGCACATTTATCGGGTTTACCGGCACCATCACCATCGTGCCCAAGCTGCCCGATGACCTGGGCGAGGTCCAATCCTGGAACCTGAAGATCACCAACCGCAGGGGCAAAGTCCTCAAGACCTACAAAGGCACGGGCTTCCCGGAAAAATCCTACGTGTGGAACGCCAAGTACCGGCGCAAGCGCGTCTCGTCCAAGGCGCGCTATCCTTTCTTGCTCACGGTCAAGACCGCGGACAGCCAGACCAAGACCGTGGCCGGGACTCTGCTGATTACGGATACTATACCCAAGCTCTACACGAGTAAAAACTACGAGGTGTACCCGGACAAGGTGTATTTCTCAATCCGGAATCCGCTCAAGAATACCAAGAACTGGAAGCTGGACATCATTGACGCCGCCAACAATGTCATCCGCTCTTACCGCACCCAGGAGGAGCTTTTCAAGGCCTTTGCCTGGGACGCCAAGGACGAGAACGGCACCGTGGTGCCCAACAATACCTCGTACCGCTATGAATTGACCTACATCGACCAGAGCGATAACCAGATCCTAATCGCGGACAAGCTGCGTCCCGTACTGGGCCAGGTTTACCCCAACGAGAACCGCATTACCATCAAGGTCGGCGGGATCCTGTTCGACACGGGCAAGGCCTACCTGACAGCCGAAATGTTCGACAAGGTCATCAAGAGCGCCTACCTGGTTCTGGACGAGCCCAATTGCCGGACCGTGATGGAAGGGCACACCGACTCGACCGGGCCGCGCAAACTCAACATGAAACTCTCGCTGGTGCGCGGCGAGTCCGTGCGCCGCTTCCTGGTGGACCAGCAGAACGTGCCGGATTACCAGCTCTCCATCAAGGGCTGGGGACCGACCAAGCCGATCGCCACCAACCGCACCGCGGCCGGACGCAAGAAAAACCGCCGGGTGGAAGTGACCATCCGAATTCCTGATTAAGCGGCCAATCCGGGCGCAGCTTTGGCCCGGAGCCCCGGCGTTTTTATTGGATCGATTTGACAGGCCCGCCACGCATGCGCCCGGTATACACCGGGCAAGCAGGGGCGGGCCTGTTTTTTTCTCCCCCCAACCGGGCGGGCATTTGTGCTAAAATCCTCCGTATCCAAATGGCGTATTAAAATGACCACGAAGGCACGAAGGACTGATCACGAAGAGCACGAAGGAAATATATAAAGGTTAAAAGCCTTAAAGTCTTTATTCCTTATTTTATTCTTTTCTTCGTGTCCTTC
>JAUXBQ010000209.1 GCA_030619365.1 candidate division FCPU426 bacterium
AACAGCCAGGAACGACCGGCTAAAACATATTCATTGGGCATTTTTCCGAGTTTGAACAAATCAATATCCACCAACGATGAATAAGCAAGGGAAGTTATTTTTTTACGATCTTCTGTCAGGTTTCTTGCCATTCGGTCGAATTCCCAAAAATCATAACTCACGTGAATGCCGGTCGCCAATAAACCCCAGGCAATCACCCATCCCCAGGACCAGCCATTGAGCGCTAAAAATAGTGAAAAGGCAAAATAGGGCGCCAAGGCCAGTATTTGTTTCCCCAACCCCGCCAGCGGAATCGCGCCGCGCGCCAGCCCAACGCGCCACTTTAAGGCCTGGTGCGCCAGGGCAAATCCTGCCAAAAAGGCGGCAAACCAGAAGTGCAGGCCCAGCAAACCCAGAACCGCGCCCATAGCAAGCACGGCCGGGATTTCCCATTTCAGTCCCCGTTTCCCAGTTCTGATCGCGCCTGTGATGTCTCCAGGATGGCGGATGAGATGGAGGAAGAAGGCAAGTGAGTTTGGGTCGCCCTTAACAACAAGACGAGGGCGGCGCATGGCTGCTGGCAACGTTGACTTATCCTCAACAAATATTCTTTTTATGTTTTTTATTATACTTTTCAAACTTATCGTCTCAGGAGAAACACCCGATATCCGCGTAATAATAGGCGTAAGTAATATAATAGAAAAATAACACATCAGCCCAAATCCGAAATACTCATTAAACAAAACCAGCATTATCAAACCCACAAATGATACTTTCCAAAATTTGATAAATGCTTTTTTAAATGTTAATTTACTTTTATTACTGCCTTGAGGCATCCATTTGATTTCTTGTGGTTTTTTTATTAACTTATACCTTAAATCATCTAAATAGGATTTTAAGGTAATTGAAGTTATTATCATGCTCTGCGAAGCACCGAAAATAAATTGCGCGATATAACTCACTACAAATTCAGGTATGCTTTTTAATATCCTTTTATTTTCTTTAGCCATTAAATAAAAGCTGCCAAATATTTCGAAGTTGATAAATATTGTATAAATTATTTTAATCTTTTCCAACGAAGTATAATATATATAATCGCTGGCAAATACATTGGTTAATATCATCATTACTAATAATGTAGATACAATATATGATTGAGTATTCAACCATAATAAATATTTATCCACAATATCCGCGGGATTTTTAATCGTCTCTTGTATTTCGTTTTTAATTTTGTTTCTAAAAAACACAAAGGTTAATTTATTTCCCCGCCACCATCTTGTGTATTGTTTTTTTTGCAAATATAAATCTGCCGGAATTTCCTCTAATGTTGTTACATCCTCTAATAAAGCTGTTTTTGCAAATATTTGTTCAACCTTGTCATGACTTAAATAACCATCTTTAATTTTCCCAGCCACACTATTTAAAAATTTATCTATATTCCAACCTGCTCCATGTCCTATATGTCTGCCGCGTTTTAATATACGCCATGACAAATTTGATCTATATCGAAACATTTTGCGCACGAAATCGCCATATTTTGTTAGTAATGATTCGGAAATATTAACAGACTCAGTAAGACTCTGAAATATTACGTATTCCTTATTTTGCGGATTTTCTATTTTAGCTATTATTTTTCTAATGGTACCTTCCAGCCAAACACTGTCTGAATCTCCCACCATAATATTTCTAGTCCCTTTTAAATATTTAATATCCCCAAGTATTTCATCAAAAGCTTTACCTGAAGGACATGCCGGAAACCTTTCGTCTTTTTCTAATACCCCATTAATTTTCAATGATTGGCCAAGCCAAAGCATAAATTGCATATAACCGCCTCTTTTTTTCTCCCAATTGTTCATTGAAGCATCTCTATGAAAATAATATATTTTGCTTGCTCCATATTTATTTTGTAATTCCAGTATTTTCTCCTTTTCCCGCTCACGCATACCGTCAGGAGAAGTACTTAAAATGACCCACTTAATATTTGGATCGTTATTATTTTCAATAGAAGGGACCAAACTTTCTTCAAAGAAATTTAGTTCATGAAGATTGCTAAATAATATTGGATAGTAAGCTATTGTTTTATACTCCTCGGGAATGTTACTGCCTAAATTCACTTCCGGCAAAATATAAGGCGGTAATCGCGAAACAATTTTACTCATAAAACCATCAATAATATTAAAATTCAAAATAGAAGTAATAAAAACATTAAATAATCCGATAACAACATTTGATCTTGACCAATCTATAAATGAAGTAAAATATAAAGTTAATACTATCGAGAGCAGTAATATAGTAATAATATATAATTTAGGAAATAAGGTATTTTGGTAATAGCGGAGATTACTCCAGCGTGCGCTGCTATCCCGATCCCAAAGCTTCAGCGATGATAAAATAGATTTTAAAAAGGGATAAGCAATAATTATCTGTAACGGTCTGAGTATATACCGGAGCGGGGTGGATAAAAAGGCGGGGACTTTGAGACGATTCAACATAATCGCCGAGCCTTCGTGCGCCAGGGTCAGTGGCAGCATGAGCGCGCGCAGGAAGTTGAACCATTTGCCTTGCGAGTCCGCCACCCAGCCCTGGTGGAGAAAGACCGTAAATTCTCCCGATTTAGGATCGCGATGCGTCAGGGCGCTGTTCCAGGGCGCCAGCCATTTCTGCCACCTAGTGCGTTCTTGGCCTTTGGCTTCATTCTGTTTATCCGTGATCCTCCAATATTCCTCTTCCATTTGGGCAGATGATAAACATGTTACTGTGACCTTGGATCCAAAATATTGTTCCGCGCGTAATTGCCATTTGGTTTTGGGCCGGGCAGGTTTAGAACCTGCCCCTACGATATCCGGGCGGACACCGGGGTCCGCCCCTACCTTTCGGACCTTCCAGCCGGCCAGGCCGTGCACGGCAAACACAGCAACCATGGCCCAGGTAAAAACACTAAGCCAGGCATTGGCATCGCCCAGATAAAAGCCAACACCCACTCCTATAGCACCAAGGATAGCCAGAATGTTGTGGAGAAGATTGAAGGGAGCCGCTTTTTTTGTTATTGGCAAATCAGTCACGTTCAACGGCTGCAAGAGCCGACTAAACCCCGCAGGATGGCTGGTTCGTTCCCACGATACGCTTTGCGCGCTTTCAATCAACCACTCTCTCTTTTTTTTGTTTCCCAGGTTTTTAACCGTATCGAGTAACACTCTCCATTCATCCTCTTGAAAGCGGCTAGTCCGGATCAACTGTGCAAACCACTCTAAAGCTTTTTCCTCGGGTACGCTCTCAAGATATTTTTTTATCAATTCTATATCTGATTCTAAGCTCAGCTTTTCAATGATCGGGCCGTCTGCCATATTCGTATAAACTCCATCTCTAACCTCAAGCCAATCCTCCCCATTGTCATTATTCATATATTGTATCTGCCACTCAATTTTGTCCGAATTGTCGAAACTCGGATTAACCCGAAGCTTTGCCTCCGTCTTCTTTATTGCCTCCACTAACGCCTGTTCAACCACACCCTTGTTCTTCCAGTTTCGAAGAAAAGTGATGGGTAAAAATATCCCTTCTCCATTCTTACCAAGCATATCCTGCACCTTGCTGATTCTAGCTATTACTTCCGTGTCCTTCCCAATCAATAAATTAACCAGTTCTTCAAATTCATCCTTACGCTTAAATAAGCGAATCATGTCCGCAATAGAAAAGAGGGGCACAGCTTCCGGAATTTTAATTCCGACTTTTCGCATGATTTTATTTATGTAATCCCAGTCAGTATACTCGCTCGCCACCGCCCCTGTTTCGATATTTTCTTGTACACGCGCCTGTACCCAAGACTCAAAAGCTTCCACAGAAAACGTCCCATCAGGCTGCAAAACAACCGGCATATTTTTTCCATTGATAAAAATAGCGTCACCTTCATCTCCCGAAACAATAAACAACTCCGCTATAAACCGCAATTTCCCTTTTAAAGCAGGACTTAGTCCTTCCAACCACAGATGACCTTTTGCAACCTGTGTGCAATAAATAGCATAGGTCTCCGCAAAGCTTTCCGCATAGTCATTATTCTCCCCCCCCATAATTTTTAAACGTCCCCAATATTTTAAATATCTTCCCTTGCAAGCATAATCGCTGACAAAATCCGCCCTGTTTTTTCTTTGTTTTTCGAGTTCAAGCCATTGTATTTTTTTTTGATTTGATAGCTTGTTAAAGACATGATGCCCTATTTCGTGAAATAAAGGGTTATGCGATACATATAATTTATTAAACCATGCTTGAGGATCATTCAGGGGAGATAAAAACAATTCTTCATCATTTCCTTCCAACACCACTAAATTCTTCTCATACATACCACCAGCGCCAGATATGAAAGAGCTTCGAACTATAAATTGCATCCCATCCAGATGGTCATCCGGAATACTTTGTAGCCACTGCGACATCCGACCCAGTTCGTAATGAGCAAAGTTGCCGATTAAACTGATCCAATTATCGCCTATTTTAACAAGCCGGTGTAAATACGGCGCAACACTTTCAGGCAGGAAGTCCGTGCTTTTTTTATCTTTCCAAATTGCGCGAATACGGTGCAGATGAATCGTAACGTACGCATCCATTGCCTTTCGCCACGAATATCTTTTTACGAACGTCACTATTTTCCCTTTA
>JAUXBQ010000253.1 GCA_030619365.1 candidate division FCPU426 bacterium
AACCTACGGCGTGAAGGTCCCGATCAAGGTCATCCCCACGGGCGTTGATCTCGCGGAATTCAGCGGCCTGGATTCGCAACGCATGCGAAAAAAACTGGGCCTGGCCCGGCAAGACAAACTGCTGCTTACCATGGGGCGGGTAGCGGGCGAGAAAAACATATCTTTCCTGTTTGACGTCATGGAGCGACTGGGGTCGCGCCAGCCCCGGGCCCGGTTGATTATCGCCGGCGAGGGGCCGGGCTTGGAAACGCTGCAGCAGGAATGCGCCCGTCGGAAGCTCGGACACCGGGTGGCCTTCATTGGTTATGTAAAAGGGCGGGATCGCGTGGACCTGTTCGCCGCGGCGGACCTGCACATATCAGCATCGCTGACCGAAACCCAGGGCCTGGTTTTGTCCGAGGCCATGGCCGCGGGCACGCCGTGCGTGGCCGTGGCCGCCATGGGCGTGCGGGACGTCCTGGCCCGGGGCGGGGGCATACTGGTGCCTCCCCGCAGTGAGGCTTTTACCGATGCGGTGGACCGATTGCTTAGGGACAAAGCGCTGTATCTGAAAAAAGCCCGGGAAGCCAAAGCGCAAGCCAGTTTTTGGTCTGCGGCCGGAAAAGCGCATGAATTGGTCTCAGTCTACGAGGAGTTGGTTAAATAGAGGATGGGACCAGGCGAATGCCTGGCCGACCAGTCGGCGCAAAGAGGGGAACTGAAATCACATGCACATCGGCATGGTAACCGATACTTATTTTCCGCGCATGAACGGCGTGGCCAAATCGATTGCCACTTTCACCGAGCAGTTCCGGCGTCTGGGACACCGCGTAACGATTTTCGCGCCGCAGTTCCCAGAGGCCCGCGAATCAGAACCGGAACTATGGCGATTTCCCTCCCACTATCTTTTTTTTAGCCCCGAAGACCGCATGCCCAATCTCTGGCTGCCTGAGTCCCGCCGGCTGCTTAGGCAAATCGCCAGTCTGCGACTGGATATTATTCACACCCAGACGCCCTTCACGCTCGGTTTTACCCTAGCCCGCCTGGCCCGGCGCCTGGGCCTGCCCTGTCTGCACACCTATCACACGCTGTTCGAGGCCTACCTGCCTCACTATTTCAAGCTGCTGCCGCGCGCGTGGGACCGGCCACTGGTCAAATGGTTTTCCCGGACGTTCTGCAAACTGCACGACCAAGTGGTGGTGCCCTCGTCGCCGGTCCAGGAGCGTTTGCGCGCCTACGGGTTGAAGCCTCCGATCAAAATCCTGCCCACGGGAATTAATCTGGAGCCTTTCCGGAATGTCGACGGCGCGCGGATGCGAAAAAAACTGGGATTCAAGCCCCAGGACAAGCTGCTGCTTACCATGGGCCGCGTGGCCGGAGAAAAAAACCTGCCTTTTCTTTTTGAGGTACTGGAAAAACTGAGCGCCACGCAACCCCGCGCCCGCCTGGTCATCGCGGGACAGGGACCTGCCCTGGGAGCGGTAAAACAGGAGTGTAGGCAACGAAAACTGAAGTCCAAAGTGGTTTTTATCGGTCTGCTCAACACCCGCGATTGGGCTGATTTGTACGCCGCGGCTGATCTTCAACTGCTGGCCTCGGTAACGGAAACCCAGGGCCTGGTCCTGACCGAGGCCATGGCTGCCGGCACCCCTTGCGTGGCCGTGTTGGCCATGGGCGTGCGCGACGTGCTGGCCGGCGGTGGTGGCCTGGGCGTGGCCCAGGATGTTAATGAATTCGCCCAGGCCGTGAACCGGCTGCTCTCGGATAAAAAAATGTACGCGAAAAAACTGTCGGAAGCCAAGCGACAGGCCCAAGACTGGTCCGCGGAAAGCAAGGCCGCCGAGATGATAGGGAATTACCAGCAGCTTATCCGGGCCAAAAAATCAGGACCGAAACGGCGCTTATGAATACCGAGGGGATGGTAACCGGCGCCGCCATTTCCCTGGGGATTGCCGTGATCATCACGCTCCTGGTGAGACGCCTGGTGCGTCTGGTGGAGCGCACGCTGCCTACCTGGACGCGTGGCATTGCCCAGCAGCGGCTGGCCAGCAGTTATCCCAACAAATCCCTGCCCGAGATTGTTTCCGCCATGTCCCAGCGGGACCGCGTCTTTACCTGGATGGTGAAATTCCTGCCCGTTCAGTGCATGCTGGCGCTGGTTATCCTGACCACGCTCTGGGGTTTCGTGATCCCCAAGACCAGCGCCTTTTGGGTCACCCTGGTCAAGAATCTTTTCCTGTTTGAATTTATGCTCCTGGCCCTGTATCCGGCCTTCCGCCTGATCCAGCGGATGCAGCAGCTCACGATTACCCGTTTGCGGGAATTGCTGGAGAAAAAGTAATTAAAAACCATATTTGCCCTAACTAAATTTAAAGATTACCACGAAGAGCACGAAGAAAGGCGAAGAAGGACGAAGAAAAGCCCTTCATAATATTTAAGATGTTTTTTCCCCCTTCGTGATCTTCGTGTCTTCGTGGTGAAAAAAGACCTGAAATGACAAAGGGCTTGTGAATTGCCTATTACGCTTAATATTTGAACTTTTATTAGAGTATTTGGCTTAATTTGGACAGCAATGATTAAAAATGAAAAAAGTATTTCTTTCAAATATGGCGATTTTTGGTAAAATAATTGATTACGCAAAGCAGTTTCCAAATGCGGTCTATTTTCGATTTTCAATTCTCTATAAAATTCCGGCTGTATTGCTTCTCCGCGCCGGACGCTGTCCTTTTCCCAGGGCCGGCGGTCCGGCTAACCTATACCTGACGCCATGGATGAGGAGACCGAAATACACGCCGCCTTGATTTATTCCGGGTGGGAGTAGTAGATGAGTCCTGAAATCATCGTGGAACCACAGGGGCTGACGCCCCGCCTGCAATCCCTGATCGCGGAGCTCCCGCTCTCCCCGGACGAGAAGAACCCCCTGTTGCAAGCCCGCCCCAGTTCGATCACGATTACCGCCAAGCCCGCCCTGCTCATCATCCGCCTTGAAGCCCCCAGCCTGCTCCCGAAAAACGGCCTGGAACAACTGCGCGGCAAGCTGGCCGAGACTTTTCAGGATTACCGCGACCTGCAAATGGTCTGGGACGTGTATTACCCCGAGGGCGCGGTTCCTCCGGAGCAATACGTGGAGGCCCATTGGGAAGATCTGGTGAGCGTTTTCTCCCGCTCCGTTTCCATGGCCCGGGCCTACCTCTCCCTGGTGCGCGTCAGCAACGGGAGCGCGAACCAGGAATCCCGCCGCCTGCGCGTCGCACTGCCCAATGAAATGACCCTGCAAGCTTTGAAACGGCAGGATGGGGACAAAGTGCTGAGCCGGCTGCTCAGCGAACGCTTGGGCCAGGACATCAGCGTGCGTTTTGAGATCGGCGAGTTCGAACAGGAAGTGAAACTTCGCGAAGCGTTGTATCAAAAGCGCATTCGCGAGGAGTTGGAGCGCATGCAGTCCGAGAGCCTGACGGAAAAACCGGGCGGGAACGGGTCCCGGCCGGAATCACAGCCGCCACCCTGGCGCGTGCTCTTGGGCCGTAAAATTGCCGCGCAGCCCGTTCCCATCGCCGGCGTGCAGGAGGAAGA
>JAUXBQ010000067.1 GCA_030619365.1 candidate division FCPU426 bacterium
TCTTCTGGGATCAACTGCGGTTCTGGCGCCTTCTTTTAAGGCGTTTCTTAGCTTCTTTCTTCCTTCTTTGGTTCCAACAATATTCTTTGCATTTTCTGTGCCTTTTGCTACTGCCTCATTTACCTTCTCCGCCTTCGGCCCCCAGCGCCTCGGATCCACCCAGGTTTTGGCCCCTTCTTTTAGGACAGCGCCTACGCGAGGCCAGATGCCGGGCTTATCCCCAACATCAGCCGACGCCGCACCTACTTCACCCTCCCCCTCCTTCACCCACGCCCCATGCTCCCCTTCATTCGGGTCCCAATACCTCCCAGGCGGCGTGGGTATGCCCATTCGCGGAGGGCCGCGATCAAGGGGGCCTGTGTCCCAACCCGTCTGACCACCGCCGCCTGGCAGGGACGGGTCAAGGCCCGCCCCTGCCCCCTGTGCCCCCCCTCCTACTAATCCTGTTGTCACATACATTCCTGGAGGCAGACCTGTATAATTCGCGACATCAATATCATTTCCCGCGTAGGCGCCGGAACCGAACCTTGCTTCCCGCAGGGCTTTTTGCACTTCCGCCCGCAGTTGGGGATCCACCTGGGCCAAATACTCATCCAACGGGTTGAGGTAAAGGCCGCCGTCGTCTCCTTGATATCCCCCTAATTTATCCGCCCGGCCCTGGCCAGCCTGATAAACCGGTCCCCACAATAGGTTGAGCGAGCCAAACAGCCGCGAGACCATGCTCACGACCGAAGTGAGATCCCCGCTTTGTATGGCTTCCCAGGCCTGCTCTCCAATTCCATAATATTCCTGCGCCTGCTCATACCAGTCCCGCAGATCCCGGTACATGGCCAGCGCGTCCGCGTCTAAATACGCGCTCAGGTCATCGAACAGGTTGAGCAGAAAATCAGCGGAAAAAGTGAAATCCTCGCCAAAAATCTGCGTGACCCGCTCCAGCGCGCTCTTGGCCGGCAGCCATTCCGGGGGCAGATAGCGGTCCAGCAAACCGCTGATCGTGTCCGTCCACTTTCCACTGACCAGTTCATCCAGCCAGCGCTGCGGACCGCCGGCCAAAATGTCAAAATATTCCTGGGCCTGGCCGTAGTACTCCTCCCAGCGGTCATTAGCCCATTGCAGCCCTCCTTCCACCAGGGTGGATAACCCGTCCTCCAGGGACCGCATGAATCCGTCGGCAGCCTGGTAAAAATCAAACTGGAACAATTCGGAATTGAAAACATTCGCTATCTGATCCCACACGCCATCCATATCAAACCAACTGCCATCCAGGTCAAAGCGGAACTCAAACAGGCCTTCAAATAGATTGCCCAATAGATCACCGGCTTTTTCAAACAAACCGCTTCCAAATGAAGTAAAGTTCAGAAAGGCCGCGCCCAAATCCACGTTGCAGGCCGCGGTGATAAAATCACGCAATCCATTAACCAACCCGCCCAGGAAAGCCTGCAAACCTTGATTAATCCCATCCCAGAGCGCCAGGACGCTGCCAGCCGACCCCAGCGAGCCTATGGCCTCGCGTAATTGCCCCAGAACCAGTTGCCCGGCATTCCCCACCTGCCCGAAACCCTGGGTCAACTGAAGCCCCAGGCTGGACAAGTTCAGAGGTTTTTTCCCGCTCAATTGGTCCCAGACTTGCCCAAACTGCTGGCTGAGATTTTCCAGGGACCGTATAAATCCCGTGTTGCGGATCATACATTCCAGGTCGATCAACAAGGTGTCCAGGTGGCTGTTAATGATCCCAGGGAGCTCTTGCAGCAGGTTAAGCTGTTGCATCAGTTCCGAACCCATGAGCAGGTCTTTCAGGGGTCCGCTGACTGAATCGAGCAAGCCGGATATTTCGTGGCTCTCGAGTCCTATCTGTTGCAAGAGCTTGCCCAGGTCTCCCTTAAGCAGTTCTGTTTGCCCCAGGCTGATCGCCTGATCCAGGAGCGCCTCGGTTTTCTGCTTAAGCTGCCCTAGCTTTTCCACGCGCGCGTACACGCCCGTATTGGAAAGCCAGGTTTTGAGTTCCTGTCCGCCCTGGCCTGCCAGGATATCCAGATGCCCGGATAGATTGCCCAGTTTTTCGAGTTCTTTCAGAACCGGATTGGAATCCAGCAGTTTGTTAAAAATGTCCTGTTGAAATGACTGGAGCAATTCCTGATCAAGGCCGAACTGCGCCAGGTCAGACAAGTTGAAAGCCGGATCAAATGACCAGTGTCCGGGATCCAACTGATGGGTCAAGGTTTTCCAGGCTGCCTGAAACTCTGAACCCAGAGATTCATATTTCTTGGCAATTAGTTCCACGACCATGGCCGCGTCCGCCCGCTGTATTTCGAGCAGTTGCCGGTCCAGGCCATCGTTGAATTGCGTTTTGATGTTTTGTAGTTTGTTTAGTTCCTTATGAATACTTGCCAAGGAGGAATTCAGGCCGAACCGGGTGGCAGCCCGGTCCAAGGCCAGGTTCGCAGTGGAGGATAGACCAATTTTCTCAAGTTCCTGCATGAATCCGGATTTGGCCAACTGGGAGTGAATTTCACTGATGTGCTGATCCAGCAGGGCCTCAGCTTCAAATCCCAGGAAAGCCACCTCGTCCAGCTTGCGCTGGACTTCAATACGGGCCGCCTGCTGGCGCATGAAGGAGGCGGCATTGTAAATGCTTGCCTGATAAAGCCGATTCACATCCACTAATCCCCGCAGGGCTTTCCCGATATCCGGAGGCGCCCGGCCAGACTGAACCAGCGACCCTGCCTGCGAGAACATATCCCCGGCCTGTCCCAGGGCCCGCCCTAAATTGTTCCAGGTTTGTGCCAGGTCCAGTGTGACGATTTGTTTGGCAATGTCACGGGTGGTTATAGCGCCCGCTTTATTCAGCGCTCCCAAGGCCGCGCCATACTTATCCCCCAGTATTTTCCGGGACTCGGGCGGCAGTAGTTTGCGCAGGCCCTCCATCTGTCTGGCCGCTGATTCCAGGCCCGCGCAGTTGAGTTTCCACCCCTGGCTTTGCATATGCGCGGACAGAGATTTGTTCATCATCTCCGCCACCATGGTTACTTTTTCCCGGGATAATCCGAGTTTGGTTATTTCCCGATATAACCCCGTTTTTTCCCAGGCTTGCCGGGCCTGGCCGCGCAGCGCGTTTATCCTGGCTTGCATCAGGCTTTCCGCGCTCTTTACCTGGTCCAGCTTCCGTAAGTACTTGGACTGCAACGTGTGCTGAGCAAGCAGGTCCGCGTTGGTTTGTATGGTTGCGCGAGCGTCCTGTTGCGCGATTTTCATGGCCCCGGCCTTTTCCAGGCTCTTACCTGAAAACACGGCCGCCTTGACCAGCATCTCGCACTGGTCTATTTGTTTTTCCAGCCGGCCGCTTTTTTTGGCAAGCGCGGCGATCCCGCTTCCCCCGGCAGACGCTTTACGCCGCACCTGTTGAACTTGCTCGTTCAGAGCGGGCAGCGACGTGTTAGCCAGCAACTGCTCCTGTTTCCGAGCCTCCCTGGCAAAGACTTTTCTGGCAGCGCGAATTTCCGTCAAGGCGTGTTGATATTCCCGAGGGGCGGCTCCGGATCCAGGAGATACAGAACCCTTGGTTTGTTCTCCAAGCTTTAACAAAACTCGCGCTGCCGCCGCTTTCACTGCATTTATCTTTTGCTGGCTTTCCCTGCCTGGCAGGTCGTTTGGCTCGCCTAATTTGTTCAGTAAAGCACTAAAACGGGAGGTTTCACCCCGCAGGCGTTGCCCAACATTTCGCTCCCAGGCATCCCACTCATCCTGGTTAAAGGTTTGGGCTGCGGCTTGGGCCCGGCTTTCCCATTTTTTCCAGGACGCCTGCAGCTCGTCCGCGCCTTTCCCTGGAATGGGTTTAATTTTCCGCAGAGTCTGAAGGTATTCTTTGGACTTGTTTTGCAGGGCTTTCATTTTTTTCCTGGCAAAAAACAATTGTTCATATTGCCGATTCCGCTCGTTGCTCCGGGCCAGGCTGCTTTCCATTTCCAACAGTTGTGTGTCCACACTTTTAATTACGAACAAATTGTCCGCAAGCAAGGTCTGCTTGAGCACCTGGTCAGCCGCGGTCTGGCGAGCTAGACGCAAATCCAGGCCACCCTGGAGGTGATCGAGATGTTTTTCGAGATTGTTCAGAAAGACGCTTTGCCTGGCCGCGATTCGCCAAATATTTTGACTTTCCAGGGGCATTTGCTTCCCCAGTGTTTCCGGAACGAGTCCGGCCTCCCAGGCTGAGATGGTTTCCGGCAGAGTTTCCAGACGCGCGGCCCATTGACCCCAAGGCCAGGATGCGGTTTCACGCGCGTGAAAGGCGGCCGCGTCCGCCAGCTCACGGACCAGACCACGCCGGTCCTGCGAAAGCCCGGCCAGTTCCCACAGCCTGTTTTTCACCTCGCCCTGGTTTTTCAGAACTTCCGGATCCTTGGTATAATATTTTTTAAGAGCCTGTTCAGTCTCGCCGATGTCTCCCAGGACCAAAATATGCCGGCCAGCCCCTTCTAATTCACTTCCGGATCGTTCCCTGGCCGCTTGCCGGACTGCCGATCCATTAAACGTTTGCTTAAGCCTTTCCAGTTCCTGTAGAAGGTTCCCCGCCTGGCCGGACCGAATACTTCCCTGCAAATGCTTTTTTACTTCCGCGGAAAAACCATCCTGCAGCTCGGCTAAAGGCCGGGCTCCTTTTAGCTCGCCCGATTTTGTTTCCCCTCCGCCCTGGGCCCGTTTTTTTCCCAGCCGTTTTTGAACAGTCGAGAGTAACGCTTCGACAGGATCTATTTTTCGCATGAATTGTCCGGGATCCAGCTGGTGTTGTATGCTCCGCAATTCCCGGTCCAGGCGCTTTATGGACGCCCGGGCGAATAGTTGCATTTCCCCGGCCGCCGGCGCCTTGGTTACGGCCAGCAGGGCCTGCTGCACCCGGCCGGAATTCCGGGCAATCGCATTCTTCAGAACTCGTTCCTGATACGCCAAGCGATCCAGGTAAATGAGATATTCCCCTCTGACCAGGGGTTTGGACTTCTGAGTTGCCAACTGTTGGGACAACCGGATAAAGGTTTGCTGTGCGGCCACCCACTGGGTATAGTCCCTGGCCGCGTTTTCCCGGCTTTGTTCCAGGGAGGGGACCTGGATTTCTTTGAGCATGGCCTCCAGTTGCGGGAGTGCTTCCTGGACCCGGATATATATTCCCGTGCCCTGAGGAATATGCTCATGAGCCTGGCGAAAACGGTGCGTATAGGTCTTTAAGCCGGATTGAAACCGGACCCTGGCCTGGTCCCGCGCGTAAGCTTCGGCTGTGGCATGCCAGGCGTTCCGGGTTTGGCGCATGCGCTCCAGTGCTGCTTTTAGTTCCAGGATTTGTCGGGAAGCATTTTGCAGGCCCTTGAGTTCCCGTATAATCCGGGAATACGCAAAACGTTGATACCGCTTTATTTCCCGTTGCGTTCGTTTATCCAGTCCCTGGTTGTGGTTTTCCGTCCAGGCCGTTTTTTGCCTGTCAAGTTCCCTGGCCAGCAATCCCAGATTGTTCAGCGAGGCTGACTGGCTTTGCTCCAGCGACCGCGCCCGGGACCGCACTAACCGGTCAAGTTGCAGCAGTATTTTTTGCGCGGGAGCCAAAGCAGCGTTTTTTATTTCCGCCAGCCATTTCCGGTTCTGATCCAAAATATTTTCCTGCAGCACTTGGACGGTTGCCAGCGGGATTTCCTGGAGATCATATACCCCGGGTGATCCCAGAAAAGCCAGCAATTTTTCGCGGGTTTGCTTGGCTTGCGTTTCCAGCAATTTCACGAGTTCGTCAATTTTCCCGCTATCTTTTGTACCATCCGGCAGGCCGGCATCCGGTTCCGCTTGTTCCATTTCCCGGGCCGCGCGCTGAGTGACTTTTTCCCGCATCCGGTATATTCGTTTCGACCAGCGTGTCAAATCCCGGTTCGAATTTTCGGATTCAGATATTTTTTTAGTAACGGCCCGGAGCGCTTTTTGCTCAGCTTGCATTTGCCGGATCAGGCGCTGGTCTTTGTCCGTCAAAGGGAGCCGGTCCGGGAACATGAGATACTGTTCCACCTTTTGGACGATATTATTTTTTTCCTGGTCAATAGCCGAGAGTTGGTTTTTCATTTTTTGATCAAAGGAATAATTTCCGACCACTGCCAACGCGGCTTTCGCGCCTTGCAGCAGGTTCCGGCGTTTGCGGCGCAGGCGATTCAGATCGCGCAAGAAATCCGAATCAGGCGAGAGATCACGCAAGACCTTTGAGCGCACGCCGGCCCTGGGCAGGGGCACGGCCAGGCAATAGGCCCACTTGGCCCAATGCCGTCCCTGGTGCGGCACGCCCAGGCCCACGACGCTTTCCACCGGCGCGCCGGGCAAATGCCCGGTTCGGGCTGTGGCCAGATAGTATTGGGCCACCAGCCCGCCGGTCCCCTTGGCAATCAGGTGGGCGCGCAAACCCTGCCGGCGCGCGGATTCCAGATCCACGATTTTCGCCAACTGCTCTGACTGGCTTTTCAATCCGGCCCGGCAATTGAATTCCGGATGAAGCGCGAGATTAATAATGTCTTTTTCCGGAATGCCTTTGGCTTGTAATTTTTTCAGGGCTTTTTGAACTTGTTGGGGATTATCAAAAATGTCGGGAATGAAAATTACCAGTTGGCGGAAATTGGGCTGACGGTCCCGCGAATTCTGCAGGGGCGAGGAGCCTGCCCGGCGTATGCCGGGGCCCTCGCCCCTGCAAGACCCCACAGACAGAAATTGGACGGGAAAAACCAGGACCAGCGATACCAATATGGAAAGAACACGGCGCAAGCGCTGCATAACTGCCATCCTATGGTTTTCCAAGTAGGGGCGAGGCTTGTCCGGCGAATGCCGGATACCTCGCCCTATAATTTAGACAGATATCCCTCCATTTTCTTTTAAAAAAAACACTTGGGGCGATTCAATCTGAGCGAGGCCGGCGGGCAGAACTGGATATTTTGAGTCGCATGCCGAAAACATTCAACAGGCTTATAATACTGCCTAATTCGGGATTGCCCTGTTTGGACATCATTTTATATAAGCTTACGCGATTGACCTTGGCTGCACGAGCCAATTTTGATAAATTTCCTTGCGCCACGGCCACATTCCTCAGAGCCAATAAAAACGCCTTTTTGTCTCCAGCTTCCAAAGCCGCGTTCAAGTAAGCAATCGCCAGACGTTTGTCTTTTAAATGGTGGATTAAATCGCGCTGAAAGCTTTGATAGGGTTTCATTTCTTCATCCTTAGTTGATAATCTTCCCAAAACAAGCGGGCTTTCTTTATGTCTGGTTTTTGTGTCCCTTTAGATCCACCACAGAGCAGAAGTACTATTTTTCTGCCTTGCCAACTGTAGTAAATCCGATATCCAGGGCCTTGATGGATCCGCAACTCTTGAATGCCGCTTCCCACTGACTTGGTGTCCCCAAAATTACCCATTCTCAAGCGATCCAGCCTCGCCAGGATGTAAGCCTGCAAATGAGTATTTGGCAAGGAATACAGCCACTTGTCAAAGGGCACTTGGCCTTGTACAGTTCTGTATTGAACAATTGATATTATGTGCTCGTTCCGCATCATGATTGTAGCCTATGGTTTACAGTATGTCAAACCCTATCGTATACCATAAGACCGGAAAGCTTACTTTTCCTTGCAAAATATTTCAGAAAAATCAAATAGAAAAAACCGGGGGCAAATAATACGCAGCCAGCGTACCCAGGGCAATGACCACTGCGTAGGGCATGGGATATTTTTTTGAAAGGGGTTCTGGTTCCAGTTTGAAGATGATTAAGGAACGGAAAAATCGGCCTATTTTTTTAAGGGTTTTCCATAAATCTCGTTTAATAATAAGGATAATAATGGCAATTACCCCGCCGGCCAGGGCTGCGTACAACGCCGCGTTCAGGACAAAAACCCAGCCAGTGAAAGCGCCGACCACGGCCATGAGTTTAATATCGCCCGCGCCCATGCCGCCCCAAAAAAAAGCGGGAAAAAAGATGATCCCGCCCACCAGGAGCCCGGCCAGCCCAGCCCATAAGCCTGGAAAACCTTGATAAAACATATTCAAACCAAGACCCAGGCCCATGGCCGGAAAGGTCAGCCAATTATAGACTTTATGCCTGGCCAGGTCTGTGATCGAAGCAATCACCAAAATCAGGACCAGCAGTAGAATCTGAATCAACATCTGGTGATGGATGGTCTTAGAAGCCTTTTTCCAGTTCTTCCTCGGTTTTTTTAAACCAGCCTTGTAGTTTGCCGCCAAAGGCTTTCAGCAAAGCAATGCCGAGTACAGCCACAATGGCAATAATTAAAATGTACTCCACCATGCCCTGCGCTTCTTCCTCTAATAACAGTTTTTTCAACATGTGTCTCACCCCTTGAATTTAATGAATTTTCCTTCGTTTTAACGCGTTTTCACTATGGCCTGGACAATTGCATTGAGATACTTGGCCAGCGGCAGTTTCCAGGCAGCTACTACGCCCGCCACAGCCAGGGCGATTGCCGCGTAGACCAACAAGTACTCCGTGATGGCCTGGCCGGATTCTTCCTCTAATATCCTTTTAATTAACTTAGACGTCATTTTTTGTAAATTTATTATCCTTTTTTTCTGTCTATTCATTAGACAGTCATTCAGGGAATTCCATGCATGTAAGTTGACCTCTGTTGTATAGAACTATATAATACTCCCGACATGGGAATCAAGCGGTTTTCCGGAGGCCCGGCCATGAAGCTGAAACAATACCTGTCACCCGCCCTGACCATTACGCTTGGTCTTTTTCTGGGAGCCTGGCTGTTGCAATGGGGGGCTTTTTCATATCTCTCTGGTCTGGGCCAGAAGCAATTGAACCAGACCACGCAAAAACTTAAAATCCAAATCGCGAAGAATCTCGGCTATCAGCTTTCCCTCGCCCTGGCGGCCGGCGATGATTTGGCAGCCCTGGGAACCTTAAAAACCGCGCGCAGTCATTTTCCCCAGCTGCAAAAGGCGGAAATATTTAAAAGTAACGGACACGTGTTGTTGCACAGCGATCCGGGTATGATTGGCAAAAAAACCAAGGCCTATCCGGGACCCAGACCCGTTTCTCCGGAACTCACGCATGCGCGGCAGGAGGGCCGCCGCTTTACCGTGCTTTTAGTGCCTCTGCCGGATGAAGAAGATCTCTATTTACGCGCTTTTTTCGATGAAACCCTCAGTGTCCAGGCGAAAAAATCCTTTGCGGTCCGGTTTCATTTACTTATTCTGGCCACTTCCCTTTTAATCGGCCTGTTCAGTTATTTCCGGTTGTCGCGTCTTGAAATTCTGGACCCCCGGGAACAGGCGCGTTCGGGAATAATATCCCCAGCCGAACAAGCCTCGCAAAATAACCGGCGTTGCGCTGAGTTGTTACTCTCGGAAATGCGGCACGCCGTAGTGGCAATTAGCCGGGACAATAAAATCCTGGCAGCCAATACCCTGGCCCTGGGGCTGCTGAACTGCCGGCCCGAAGAATTAGCAGGCATGCACGTCATGCAGGCGCCGCTCCCCGCACCTTTGCTTGAGCTCTATCAGCAGGCCATTGCCGCTCCTGAGCGTCCCACGCAAAGCCGGTTGTCACTTAATCCCAAAGAACCCGGCCTGGCGGTTAAAATTTCCTGCGCGCCGGCTTCTCCTGAATGGGAACTCGCGCTGGTATCCCTGGGATGAGGCGCTTTCTTCATTCGCAAAAGGGGCAGGCCTTGGTCGAACTGGCCCTGGTGGTCTTTTTATTCACGTTTTTTACGCTGGGTGTCGTGCAATTAATCATGCTGGGAACCGCGCATATCAAGTGCCACCAGGCTGCCCGCCGCGCGGCCTGGATCGCCGGTATATTTAATCATGTCAAGATGGAGGAGCACATAGACGAGATCAATGCCATACTTCCCGGCTGTGAAATCGATCCGCATACACCCGGCAGCAGAGAAGCAGGGCGCAAAGTAACTGTTCGCTATCACGTCCGGGCTATCGGCCCTTTTCGTATGATTAAAAAAGACGGTTTCGATATTTCCGCCACCAGCGCCGCTATTTCCTACAATGAAAAGCCTATAGTTAAAAAACTGCTCGACCAGGGTATTCAGGCGGTTTGGGACGCGGTTTCCGGGGATTAATTCTCTAGCTGTCATACCAGCCTCGTCACCCCGGCATGTAGTTAGCCGGGGCGGTATCCAGGAACGTGAATTATAAGGATTTTTCTGGACCCCGGTTTTCACCGGGGTGACGATTAGACGTAGGGGCGTATAGCAATACGCCCCTACGTCTGTTTAAAGACAAAAAAAGGCCGCGCTGGGGTAAAGCATGGTTCCAGCGCGGCCGGCCCGTGAGGGAGGGTGTTATTTGTTTTTGTGTTTCCGCATTTTTTCGCGGATGATCTTCCTGGCAGCCTTGGGATTTTTCATGATCGCTTTGCGGTGCTTGTAGAGGTACTTGGACAGTTTGGGGTGCTGGGCAAGGAATTTACGGTGGCGGTAGATTTCGCGGGCCACCTTGGGGTGCTTGGCCAGCCAGTTGCGGCGCTGGTACAATTCCTTGGCCACTTCCGGGTGGTTGTTCAGCCAGTGCCGGTTGGCAAAGGCCGCGCGCGCAACCTGGGGGTGGTTGTAAAGCCATTCGCGGTTTTTGTAGAGCGCCTTCGCGACCTTGGGATGGTTCATCAGGTAGACGCGGTTGCGAAAGACTTCCAAGGCGACTTTCGGATGGGCGTTTAGGAACTCACGGTAGCTGTAGATGGTCTTGGCGACTTCGGGGTGTTGGTTCAGCCAGTGGCGGTTGGCATAAATGGCCTTGGCAACTTCGGGATGCCTGGCCAGCCACTCCTTGTTGGTGTAGATGGCGCGGGCTACTTTGGGATGCTTTTCCAACCAGCGCGCATTGGCCACCAGGGCCTGGGCGACTTTGGGGTGAGCGTCCAGCCAGACCAGGTCAGCCGTGGTGATGGCCGGGTACTTGGCCTTTAGATCCTGCAGTGCCTGTTTTTCCAGTTGAACCCGGTTTTCGATCTCCCGTTGTTTCTGGACTTTGGCCTCTTCCAGGGACAATTGGCCGTCCCCGTCCGTGTCCGCGTGCTGGAAGCGCTCGCCCTTGCGGTAATGCTCAAACCACAACAGCTCGCTGTTCAGCTCGTTCTTGTCCAGAAAGCCGTCGTCATTGAGATCCGCTTCGTTAAAACGTTCAACAGTGTAGAGCTTTTCGGTGTACTTCTTTTCGAACTTGGCCTTGGCGCCTTCGACTTCCTGATCAGCCAGGACCAGGCCGCTATTTCCGGCCAGGAGCAGAATTCCGAGGGTTGAAATCAGTGCTTTTTTCATTTTAGTCATCCTCCTTTTTCTTGGTGATTTTGCTCTCACAGAGTAAAACACCGCCCGGGCCGGGAGGTTTCAGGCCAGGGCTCAAAAATCGCATTTGACGGTCAGGCTGACGAGAAGGTCTTTTTTAGAGGTATATTGACCGGTGACCTCCAGGTTGATGGGCTTAAAAATTTCTTTTTCCCATATTATTTGACCGGAAAAAACCAGGGAGCCATCTTGATTAAGGGCCATATCTAAGACTAATCCTGTATAACCCAGCCACTCCCAATCATAGCCAATATTGGCAGATGCCATATATATAAGAAAATTACCGAGCAGTAAGTTTCTATACGATTTATTCCGCACCTGTTCCTCATAATCCTCCTACATAGCCTTGCTGGCA
>JAUXBQ010000171.1 GCA_030619365.1 candidate division FCPU426 bacterium
CCCAGCCGGGCCTGAGACCGCGTCCCAAAAATCAATTTCCTTTTCCGGTCGGTGCATACTAAATTTGCCAAAGTCTAGTTGACAATATAAAATATATCATAAACCGGGATAAAAATCAAACCGTGTGTTCAATAATTGATCGGTTTTTCAATTATTTTAATGGGTTTGTTTCAAATTGTAACTGTTTTTGGATTTTTTAGTTTTCAGGAAGGTTATTCAGATAAATGTTTATTTTAAAAGAATTATCCGGCCAGGGCCCTCTGTTCCCGCTCCTCGTAGACCCTGTGATAAACACGGGCAAGCTGGGCATGCTCGGGTTTCCGCAGTTTGGGATCCGAAGCAATGAGGTTCATGGCAATATCCCTGGCCTTTTCGATCTGGTCTGCATCGCGTATCAGGTTCGCCAATTTTAAATCCGGCAATCCGTGCTGCCTGAGTCCGAAGAACTCGCCAGGGCCGCGCAAGGCCAGGTCCTCCTCGGCCAGGCGAAATCCATCCCTTACCTGGCTCACGATTTTCAGCCTGGCCCGGCCTTCCTCGGTCGTGGGATCCGCGATCAGGAAGCACACGGCTGCCGCGGTACCGCGCCCCACGCGGCCGCGCAGTTGATGCAGGGAGGCCAGCCCAAACCGGTCGGCGTTTTCGATAATCATGACCGAGGCGTTGGAAATGTCCACGCCGACTTCAATGACCGAGGTCGCAGCCAGGATTTCCAAGCGCCGCTCCTTAAAATCGGTCATGACCTGCTCCTTTTCCGCGGTTGTCAGACGCCCGTGCAGCAATCCCATTTTCCGCCCGGGAAAAATGTGTTTCGACAAGCGCTCGTACTCCGTGGTCAGGGCCTTTAAATCCAACTTCTCAGACTCCTCGATCAGGGGGAACACAATGTATCCCTGCTGGCCCGCGTCCAGGACGCGGCTTAAAGCCTCGTAGGCCCGGCGGCTGTTGGCGCGCGGCAGCCACTCGGTTTGCACGGGCAGGCGTCCGGGCGGCATTTCGTCCAGGGTGGTGACATCCAGGTCGCCGTAAACCGTCATGGCCAGGGTCCGGGGTATAGGCGTGGCGGTCATGACCAGCAGGTGCGGCTGGTCTCCCTTGGCGCGCAGCCGGGCCCGCTGCTGCACGCCGAAACGATGCTGCTCATCGACCACGGCCAGGCCCAGGTCCCTGAAATTAAGCTGCTCCTGCGTCAACGCGTGCGTGCCCACGGCCACCTGCACGCGGCCATCCGCCAGGGCCGCCTGGGCCGCGGCGCGGTCCCGGCCCTTGATCCCGGACGTAAACAATTCCAGGCGCACGCCGTATGGATCCAGGAGTTTTTTCAAATTCAGGTAATGCTGAACTGCCAGGACCTCGGTGGGCGCCATAATGGCCGCTTGTTTCCCACTGTCCACGGCCGCCAGCATGGCCAGCGCCGCCACGATGGTTTTTCCCGATCCGACGTCCCCCTGCAGCAGCCGGTGCATGGGACGGGCGGTAGACAGGTCTTGAAATATTTTCCGAACCGCCTGCTCCTGGGCCGAGGTCAAGGTAAAGGGCAATTCCGCCGAAAAACGCCGAACCAGCGGACCGTCCGTGCACAGGGGCCGGCTGACCTGGCGCTGGTAGCGCTGCTTGAGCCGGCTGACCGCTATCTGCTGGAGAAACAGTTCTTCGAAAACCAGGCGCTGCCGGGCCCGCTCCAGGCTTTCGAAATCCGGAGGGAAATGAATATCCCGCAGCGCCTGGTGCGCTGGCGGAAAGCCGCGCGACTGCGATACGGCTTGGGGCAGGATGTCCGGCGCCTGGTCTGAAACGCAGCGGACCACGCTATAGAGAATGCCCCTCAGCACGCGCTGCGAGAGCCGCTCGGTCAGAGGATAGACGGGAACAATCCGTCCGGTGTGAATTTTCTCCTCGCCTTCCTCTTCCAAAATCTCAAACTCCGGATTCATGATCTGCCAGGTCCGCTTGAAATCCACTTTACCGTGCAGCAGCACCAGCTCCCCGACCGGAAAGCGCTCACGTAAATAAGGTTGATTGAACCAGGTACCCGCGATCTGTCCGGTGCCGTCATCCAGGATGACCTTGGTGAGATTAAGCCCCCGGCGTATGGTGAAGGTTTGCCTGGCTTTCACGCGGCCGCTGATTGTGGTCACTTCCCCGGCCCGGCAGTCCTGAATACGGGTCAGATTGCGCCGATCCTGCCAATCCCGCGGAAAATACCTGAGCAGGTCCCCGGCCACATTGATCCCCAGTTTCTTCAGCAAGCGGGCCCGTTGCGGCCCGACACCCTTGACGTATTGCACGGGTTCCCGGAGATCCAAGCGATGCTCCCGCGTCTCGGCCTGGGGCCGGGAAACTTTGGGTAGGGACGACGAAGGCGAAGCGCGCTCAGGCGGGCGCGCGAGACTGTCCAGCGCGTCGAACAGGGCAACGATCTTCTTGGTCCGGGATTCGGGTTCAGCCGGTCCATACCCCTCCAGGCAATCCAGCAGGCGGCCCACCTCCTCCGGCCCCAGCTTGGCCTGCGCGACCAGTTTTTCCCGGACACGTGGAATCCATTTTTCTATCCCGCCGCTCACGGCCGTGTCCCGGCACCTCGTGCGTTGCTCCAGGTCCAGGGGTTTGAAAAGCCAACGGACGGCTTCCAGCTTCTGCGCGTTTATTGTTTTTTCCTTCATTTTTCCCTTGCCTTGCTCAGACGATCGTGATAGATTTGGCGTCTGATTTTTCTAAAGAGGAGAAAGTTCCATGGCGGTTAAATGCGTTATCTGTAACAAAACACAACAAGTCGGATTCAAGGTTTCGCACTCCATGCGGCATACCAAGCGCACTTGGCAGCCTAATTTACAGAAGGTCCGCGCGGAAATCAATGGTTCGGTCAAGCGCGTCACGGTCTGCACCCGCTGCCTGCGTTCCAACAAGGTGAAAAAAGTCGTCTCGTAATCCGATCCCAGTATACCGGCCCCGGGGAACCCCTCCCTGGGGCTTTTTTTTAAAAGACTTATCCACGAAATACACTAAATAGCACGAAAATATTATTGCTGCCAAAATCACTCTGACAAAACACACAAATCAAATGTCATTCCCGCATGATTTTAGCGGGAATCCAGGCGCTTGTAAAATAATTTTCGCTTTTAATAAATTGAATTTACCGTTTGACCAGCCGGCGCATTGCCTGGTTGGCGAGCTTCTCTCTCAACTCTCCGATTCCCAACGGTGGATTTGAAGTATGCAGCATGGCATGGCAGTTTGGGCAAACGGGAACAAGATCAAGGAATGGTTTGACCTTATAATCAGAACGTCGTCCGGCAAGTTGTTTTTTGTGGTGCACATGGATGAAGTGTTTACCGATCTCACCATACTTATCTTGAAAGGTCAGGCCACACACTTGGCAAGAATAGCCATGACGCTTCAGGCAGGCCGCTCTTGCCTTTGGGTCACGCTCATAAGCATTGACTGTGATTCGTTTCTTCGCTCCTTCCACATACTCCTTTTCATCAGCTAGGTCCCCGGCGTGCACATTATCCACTGGGACATCGGTTCTTCGTGCATACGCGGGGATCGATGCTAAGCGCCTCTGCGCTTCCGCAAGTTCATCCGAAGTGAATAGAGGTCGAAAACGAGGTTGGAGAATAAGGCTTTCCAAGGATAAGTCGGGCCGGCCGGATTCGACGAGGGCCCGGAATCCTTTCTGATCCGACGGATTGTCGAGCTTCTTAGAGAGCATTCTTTTGGCCGTGGCAAGACCGCCGTTACTTTTAACGGCACGTAAAAAGTATCTACCCCAGTACCCGGTTTCCTTACCGGCCTTGTTGTATGCGGCAAGCATTTCGTCGTGAAGCTGGTCTTTTAGCTCCATTGTTTCACTAACCAACTTCAAGCATATGCAGCAGCATCACGTTCCGGAAATTAGGAATCGCCATTTTTTCCCACCTTTTGTCCAACATTGCTGATAATTTGATCAGCAGGATTCATGTTTTATCAATCCCATAGCGGCATAACGCCACGGATCAGCGGCGGCTACAAGTCGTTCGCTGCATTCGTTTGATAGCGGGCGATTCTTCGCCATCACCGAATAAACCGAGCTGACTGCTGTTCAGACGCGCTTTAAGTCTCGGGATCAACTCGGCTATTTCAGTCGCGTCCACGTTTGATAGTTCGCTAGGTTCGAGCTTATGGAGGCCACCGCCATAAACACGACCTTCACTGAGAAATCGGTCCGGAGCGATTTGGTTAAGCGCAATCCAAACTCGGCGAATCAGGGTGGAATCATCTTTCATTGCTCGCGCGAGAATCGGTGTTGGATACATTGCGAGATAGACGTTAGCCACAGTGGCCCTCGAGTTGTTGAGGATAAAGCGGAAAGGTCTTCCGTTCCTCGCATCGACGCGCCCGAGATATGTGCAGACGATCGGAGCTGGCGGGCGATTCTCCTGCGCGTACCAAGGGTCACGATGTCGGCAAAGGTAGCGTTCATGAATACCTTGTGACCTGCCATTTTGGAGATAAGCTAAGAGGGCGGGATAACGCCCGACGATGCCCTCTTCCGAAAGTCGCGTATCAAGTAGAAACAGCCTATGTTCAAGTAGTGGCACTCTATTTTCATCCGCCAATACCTCGTTGTCTGGCAGATAGCGTGGGCTTGGCAATATTGGGCGAAATAATTCCAACGGCAAGCTACGCGAAGCGATGCCCTCGGCATCGAGTATAAAATATTTATTATCACCCGTCGCAAGCCCTCGCTTGATTTGAAAAAAATCCGCTAGGGTCGGGCCAGCAATCTTATTGCGGATAGCGGCCATCGGGAAGCGTGTCCATTTTGGCTCACATGCCAGATCTTTGGAAGGAATTTCACGCGAAATCATCGGTTTAGAAAGTGTACCGCCAAAGGTAAACCTAACGGCGTGATTTTTCGGTGATGGAGCTTTGCGGAACCAGACAACCGCCGACGAGACCAAGGCATCTGCAAACTGCACTTCGTTAGGGTCAAAGCGGTGAATATGTAAAAGTGTTACCTTGTCGAGAAGATAGCGCTTTACGACCTGCCCGTAGTTAACGTCCATGAATTCGCTCGGTATGAGCCAACCTGCAATGCCTTCTTCAGCCATCCATGCGTGCGACAGGCAGAGAAAATGGCAGTAGAGTCCACTAAGGCCGCTAAGCTTCATCCCGCTTGCGTTATAAGTGCTTGCCTGCAATCGAAGTTTGTCTCCGTTTTGCAGAAAATGATGTCGGACATAAGGTGGATTGCAAATAACGAGATTAAACCTGGGAGTGGATTTTTCGCGCGTGAAATCGGCATGCTTAATCATGAGCCCCGAGTTCTTCCATAGCTGCGAGGTCGGTTTTTCGAAATAAGAATCGATCTCGAAACCGAGCGCCTCTATAATTTGCTGTTTTTGAAAAACTTTTCGAAGAGCTGAATAGAATGCTCCGGTTCCAATTGCAGGATCGAAAAAACGCACCTACTCGCCTTTGTTAAAAAGAGTTGAAGCGTACTCAAGTATATCCACAGCCAGAGCGATTGGCGTCGCGAACTGGCCGAGACGGTTTTTCTCGGCCTGCCCCTTGAGAGCATCGAGCTCGTTCTGAAGCGCCGAGCGCCGCTCTTCAAGAATGTTAATCGTCTGGTCCATAGTCATATCCCGAAGAGGGCCAAATCATCTATGCGATGCTCCCACACCCAGACTATGCCCTCGGCAGCTTCGTACCCGAGATAGCC
>JAUXBQ010000342.1 GCA_030619365.1 candidate division FCPU426 bacterium
ATTGCTTCGTCGCTGAAAAACGCTCCTCGCAATGACAAATATATAGAAAGGACCTTCTGCATAGAAAATCATCCCAGCGCTGTACTGCCTCAAATGAAGCTAAAACCGCTTTTTGTCCAAGTCGAGTTAACTTAAAAACAAAGGGATTTATCGTGATTTATAATTAAAAACATGAAGTATTATGCATAACTTCATTTAAATCAAAAAATATAAAAAATTACATTTTTGGGGTTGACATATACCATATAAAGGGTAATATTATGAAATAAGCCACTATCACTGGAGGCGTATTTTGAAATTATGGTTCGATTCATCAACTTTTGATGATGACGGAACCTTACTGAAAGCGCTCACGCTGTTCGCGCTGGTCATCCTGCTGCTGGTCTTTTTGTTCGGGCCGGGTCCGCAGACCGTGGTCAAAGTCGCGCAGGTGTTGCCCGCTCCCGGTGTAGTGTTTTCTCCTTCCTCGGCCCCGCTGCCCAAGATCGCAGCCAAGACGAAGACGCAGTACCTTACCGACCGACCAAGCTTTCCGCCGCTGGCCGCAGCCACGCCTCAGCCCCTGCCCACACCGGCCGGCGGCGGAATACTCAGGAAAATCGCCTTCACCTCAAATCGCGCCGACGGCCGCCACTATCAGCTCTACATGATGGACGCGGACGGAAAAAACTGCGAGCGGCTTCTGGAGTCCGATGCGTTTGACCGCGACCCGCACTTTTCCTACGCTGGCACCCGGCTGGCTTTTTCCTCCAACCAGACCGGTACCTACCAGATTTACGTACTGGATTTGGCCACACGCGCGGTGCGCCAGATCACCTGGGGCCGGGAGGATAAAACCAATCCCTTCTGGAGCCCGAACGACCGCCAGGTGCTGTTTACCCTGCACAAGGACGGCTCGGCCGAACTGGGCCTCCTGAGCCCCGACGGGACACAGATCTGGCAGCTCACGAACACTTTCGGGCACAGCCACGGGTACGGGTTTTCACCTGACGGCGGCCGGATCTCCTTTGAATCCACGCGCAACAACCGCAGCGAGATCTTTATCCTGAACCTGAAAAACCGCAAGGTCACCACCCTGGTCGAAACCGATGACCTCACTTACCGCGGGGACCCGGTGTTTTCTCCGGTGGGGAACAAGCTGGTCTTTTCCTCGAACACCCTGGACAAGCTGACCCGGCAGCTTTACGTTTACGATCTGGACTGGAAAAAGTATTACCGCGTCACGGATGACGAGATGGACAAGGATGACCCGATATTTTCACCGGACGGCTCCAAGATTGCCTACGTGGCCCGGTGGGAAAACGCCTGGAATATCTTCATCATGGACGAGGACGGCAAGCACGCCCGCAACCTCACCCGGAGCTACTACGACAACGTCGTGCCCAGTTGGCGCTGAGTGCGACCCCTGCTTTGTTCCTGAAAACACCGATAAAACAGAAGAAAAAAATGCAATAAAATGCACTGGTCAGACGTCTAAAATTAAGGTAACATATAACGCTATGCCA
>JAUXBQ010000222.1 GCA_030619365.1 candidate division FCPU426 bacterium
GGACCGGCCACAGTTCACTCGTGGGCAAGCGCCTGCGTGAATGGCAAAATCATAAAGAAGTGCTGCAATATTTTGGGAAGACCCTTAGAACGAGCAGAACCAAGTACCGGGAATTCATTGCCGAAGGAGAAGGAATGAAGGAGCGAAAAGAATACGAGGGGGGCGGAATAAGGCGGAGCCAGAAGGGTTGGGAGAAGGTTGAGGACATCGGCCGTGTTGGGGATGAAAGGATATTGGGTGAAGAGGCTTTCATGGAAGAGGCCTTAAAAAATACGGGAGAACAAGAGGGCCGGAAAGGAAAATCGTTCAAGGCAGGATTGGCTATAAATGACATTACCCGGCATATTTGCCGCCATTACGGTGTGTCACAGGAAATGCTTAAAAACAAGTGGAAAAACCACCGGGCTGGCGAAGCGAAGGCAGTATGGGCATATTTGTTAAAAACAGAATTGGGAGAGAATGGACCGGAGATCGGGAGGCGCTTGGGGATAAGCAAATCCGGGGTGGCCTATTTGATCAAAATAGGCGAGAGGTATTTTTCCCAAAAAAGAGACATTTTGACATTTTAACTACGTCCCCAAGTTGGGTGGAAAGGGGGGTTTTTGTGTGATATGCTTTAAAAGCTTGTCTTTTAATTGTTTTAGGGGAGCGATCATCATTGAAAATGGGGGAAAAGGAAAAATAATTTCGAATATAATCGCCCTGTTTTCTGTCTAATTGAAGTAGGAGGGGCAAGTGAGATACGGAGTAGGCTTTTTAATAGAAATGATTTCCCGCCGAATGATCCTGTCCGCGGTTTCAGCAATACCATGTTCATTGACTAATAAATACTTACGTCTTAATCTATGTGAATCTGTGCAATTCCTGTCCGGTGCACTTGTCCAGCGCATGCTGGATGCCGGATGCGGATAGACCTTTAATAAGAGGAGCGAGATGAGGATCAATACACTACACGCCATTCGTATTTCATCTTTGTTGGTAGTGCTGATGCTGGCAGGAGCTACAGGGACGCAGGCGGACTGGGTGCAGGATTTTGACGCAGGGCCGAACGGGAGCCTGAATATTGACCCCGTACAAAACGCGTTTTACCCACGCATTGCCACGGACGGTGTGACGCCGTACGTTGCCTGGAAAGAAAATAGCGGAACCGCCTATCAGGTGTACGTGAAACGCTTTAATGGCATCCAGTGGGCGCAGTTGGGTACCAGCTTGAACCTGGACCAGAACGTGGATGCGGACACGCCGGCTATTGCGCTCCTGAACGGCACGCCGTTTGTAGCCTGGGCTGAGGCGGGCGGGAACACGAATCTGGTGTACGTGAAGAAATACAATGGCACGGACTGGGAGCAGGTGGGGAGCACGAGCTTGAATATAAATGCAAATTCGAACGCAAAGGACCAAGCCATAGCTGCTTATAATGGTACTCCTTACGTAGCCTGGAGTGAAGTGAACAAAGTTTATGTCAAGTCCTACAATGGGTCAGCTTGGAATTTGGTGGGGAGTGGGGAGTTAAATAATATTCCTACATCTAGAGCTGAGTACCCTGATATAGATATTGATCAAGGCATCCCTTATGTGGTGTTTTTTGAAGACTTCAATTATTCCTATGTAAAATATTATAACGGCAGTGATTGGGTCTCCTTGGGAGGGGCTTTAAATAATTTTAATCAAAGCGCGGATTATCCTGCGATTGACGTATATAACGGTACACCTTATGTAACATACCAAGGCATAGACTTATCAGGTATTTGGAAAGTCTATTGCAAGCGCTACAATGGTATCTCCTGGGAGCAGTTTGGCGGGAGTTTGAATGTGGATGTTAATATGAATGCGGGCCGAGCAAAAGTTGCGGTTTATAACAATATGCCGATCGTATTTTGGACGGAAACACACCTGCCAAACCAATATAATTTTATGAAGCATTATGATGGAATGACTTGGATTCAAGATGGAAGCGCGATCAATGTTAATTTAAGCGAGAAAGCATATGCCGGAGATTTTTGTATTAATGGTAGCGGCACCCCTTATGCTGTTTGGCCGGAAGATGATGGGGCGATTGTCAGAGATTATGTCAAACATTACATTTTTCCAACTCCAACAGTTACTCCAACAATCACTGTAACCTCAACAATAAGTCCAACATCTACTATCTCGCCAACTGCAACAATAACCCCTACTATTACTCGGACAGCGACAATTACGCCAACCGCGACTATTTCCCCTACCAGCACCATCACCCCCACTTCCAGCCCGAGGGCTATTCTGGATGCGGATGAGATATTGGCCTATCCTAATCCGGCCAAAGAGCAGATGAATTTCATGCTAAATCTGTCGGAAGACGCGGAAGTGGAAATAGTGGTGTATGACATGGCAGGGAATAAGGTCGCTGAGATCGCGGAACAGGTATCTGCGTCTCAGAGCGCTGTAGTTGTATGGGATTGCGCGGATATCGCGCCGGGGATTTATCTGGTGCGGGCGAAGGTCAATGGGAAGGTGTTAAGGATAAGGAAAATTGCGTTGATCGATTAAGATTACGCAGAGAAGGCGTCGCAGATTACACGGATTAAGCAGATTAAAAATGATGGGAAGAGTAATGTGAAAAAAACGAAAATTAAGTAAAAGGAAAAACATATATTCCTGTCTAATAAGACAGGGGAGAAAGAAGGGGGATGCGCAAGTGAACAGGCATCTTGGAATTGTAGTGATAATCCCTCTGCTGATCAGCGCGCCGGCCCAGGCCGCTGTGCTTGCCGCTCGGGATATCCTAGACAATCTGAAAGATCACCAAGAAAAAGTGAAAACCATTGAAGCGGAGTTCACCATGTCCGTTTTCGGCGTGGGGGATATGACGATCAAGCAAAAAGGGCGATACACCTTTAGTGCACCCGGACAAGTTATCCTCGAGTTCACGGAACCCAATCAAAATGTGGTCAAAGTCAATGGCGACAAAGTGGAGATAAGCATCAACGGGGGTCCCTTCAGCCCGGCGCCGCAAAGCGAGACCTCGGCCGGCATGAACAGTGATATTTATTATTACCACTTTCTAAAACAATTCCACCTCGAGATCGACGAGAAGGACCAACCTGCCCAATCCGAACTGGTAAAGGTGACCGGGTATCACAAGAACGCCGAAGGCAATATCGCGGACGAAAAAACCGTGCGAAACGTCAAGGCCGTGGAGTTCCTGTACAACAAAGACCAGGGGCTGGTTGCTCAGATCAATTTCATCGGCTTCGAGACCATGCCGCCCATGGAATTGAAAATGACCTATGAAAGCAAGGGCGGCATCCGGGTGCCGAAAAAAATGTTCGCGCGCATCATCACCCCTGGAGGGGATATTGCGAGTGCGATGGTGCTGGAGAATAAAAAAGTTGAGACTAGATAAAAAAGGCGAAAGCAGGGCGGAATGGAAAACGAGCAAGGAAAATTGAAAATGTCAGTCCAATATCTACTGGGGGAGAAATGATGAAAAACATCAATCTGACAATTCTGGTTAGCGTATCTATTCTGTTTCCCGCAATCACGCAAGCGCAAGGAAGGCAAGCCGAACCTGGTAAACAAAAAGAAAGAACTTTCAAGCAAGTGACAATGGAGAAAAAAACAAAAGGGGTCCAGGCGGCTTCTGCAAATTCCTCCACAGAACAAAACAACGAAAATATCATTTATATTTATGATAATGACGGGAATACCATCAATTCATTTATTGTGCCCGAAGAAATTGGTTTGACTGAAAAGACACAAAGGCGTGTGACCACGGAATACAAATTAAACCGACCAAAGACGTTCATGGTCCTTTATGTCTCGGATGTCCGCATGGTTTCACCTGATTATCACTATAAAACAGGATACTATTCCGAACAAAAATACAAGGTTACTCTTTTAGATGCTAATGGCAAGGTCTACTTCACGAAAACCGTTGAAGGTATACCTGCTTATATTTCTGAAAACGGGAAGTATGTGATTTGCTTCAAAGATGATCCTGGAATACTTGATGATGTAAGTTGGGAAGTCAAACAAAATCCGCCGCTGACTAAAATAACAGTATTGGATCAAAATGGCAATGTGATTGAAGAAATTGAGGAAAATCAACTAGGGAGAAATTTTAGCAGAATATCAGACAATGGCGAATGGCTATTATACC
>JAUXBQ010000210.1 GCA_030619365.1 candidate division FCPU426 bacterium
CACCTGGCGATTGGCCCAGGCGTAATTGGCCGCAGCTGCCATGCTGCCCAGATACTCCTGCCCCTCGCGCGACTTTATTGGCGCGCACGCCAATTGCTTGTCCGGCAGGCTAATCGCATATTTTGGGGACGCCTTTCTCAGCACGCCCAGGTTATCTTCGCAGACTTGGTACCCCAATCCCCGGGACCCGCAGTGGATCATGATGGTTACCTGCCCGGTGCGCAGGCCAAAGGCCGCGGCCGCGGCCGGATCGTAAATCTCGTCCACCACCTGGATTTCCAGGAAGTGATTGCCTGATCCCAGGGTGCCGAGCTGGCTCTGGCCGCGTTCCAGGGCGCGCCCGCTGACCAGGCTGCTGTCCGCGTTCTTCATTTGTCCCTGGTCCTCGGTCCGTTCCACGTCTTCCTGCCAGCCGTACCCCTGCTGCACAGCCCAGCGCGATCCCTGGTCCAGGACCCTCCGCAGCTCCTTGGGCTTGAGCGTTAGCCGTCCTTCGCGGCCCACGCCGGCCGGCACCTCGCGATAGATCAGCTGAATCAACTCACGCAACCTGGGCGCGACGTCCGTTTCCTCCAGGTCCGAACGCAGCAGCCTGACCCCGCAGTTAATGTCATACCCCACACCGCCGGGTGAAACCACGCCTTCCTTCACGTCAAAGGCTGCCACGCCGCCGATGGGAAATCCATACCCCCAGTGGATGTCCGGCATGGCTAGGGCCGCGCCCAAAATGCCCGGCAAGTGCGCAACGTTGGCCACTTGCTGCAGGGCCTGGTCCTGGAATATGTCCGACATCAGCGATGGCGAGGCGTAAATCCGGCCGTCCACCCGCATGCCCGGATGTTTTTCCCTGGGCAGGCGCCATTGCGTCGGGCTGACTTGCACCAGATCCGGTGTTCCTTCCAGCATCATTTCACTGCCTCCGGGCAATTTTCGGCTCTCGATTTCCGATTTTCGAGCCTAGTATACGCCCGCGCCTTTTTACGCGCAACCGTCAAACACTTAATACCCGGCCGCGGCCGGAATTGCGTAAATTGTTCCGTCGGGAATAATAGGAAGGATTAGGGAGGATGTTGAAAAAACCTTGTAGGGGCGCGGTTTCCGCGCCTTGGCGGTCCCCACGCCCTGGCGGTCATTCGGAGGGCGAGGGGACCTCGCCCCTACGGGAATTATTAAGGGATTTTTTTATACATCACGGTTTCGTTGTATTTTCGGGGCCGGGACACGTACTTGACTGAATCCATGCATTCTTTCATGAGATAGCGCCCCATGCCGCGGCGGGCGTGATTTTTCATGACCTTTCTAATGGTGGCGAAATTCACTGGCTTGGGTTTGTAGCTCTTGCCAAAATCCCGAATCGCGACAAAGAGCCTCTTTCGTTCTTTCCAGGCGCGGATCTGGATCAGTCCATCATCCTGCTCCGGGTAGGCGTGTTCAATGGCATTGGATACGGCTTCATCCACGGCTAATTCGATCTTGTCAATGTAGATCGGTGACAATCGGCAGGCGTGGACGTATTTGCGAATGGAATTACGTACCAGGACCAGTTTTTTAGGGGTACTGGTCAATTCCAAGACGAATTCCTTGGCCGACATCCCTTCACCTCGCACGAAATCGACTGCCAACATGATAACACCTCAATGGGTGGATTCCAATGTTTTTGCCCAGGAAATATTCTCAGCGCCGCAAGGGGCGCCGGGCGTTTTCTCCGGGCTGCAGCGCGGCGAAACGCGCCATGAGTTTTTTGCGGCCGTGCTGGAGAAAAACCACTTCCAGCTTGGCATCCTCGCCTTCCCCCTGCTTGCCGACAATGGTTCCCGGGCCGTAGCGCCCATGCCGCACGCGCTGGCCGACAAAAAAAGCGTCCTGAAACTCGGGGTCCAGCACCTCCGGCGCAGCGGGCGAATCCGGGGCGGGCTCGTCAGCGGCTTGGTCGTAGGCGCGGTTGCGCCATAAACCCCGCCGCTCCCCGGCCATTTCGGCCTGATGATGACGCAGGGGTTTTTGACCCATAAAGAGCCGGGCGGGAATTTCGTGCAAAAACCGGGACTCGGAATTGTAGATCCGGTTCCCAAAGGAACTGCGGGTCGCGGTACCGGTCAGGACCAGCCGTTCCCGGGCCCGGGTCAGACCCACGTAACACAAACGCCTCTCCTCTTCCAGGCCGGATTCCTCCTGCAGGGCGTTGGCGTGCGGAAAGAGCCCCTCTTCCAGGCCGGCCAAAAAAACCACTGGGTATTCCAGACCCTTGGCGGAATGTATGGTCATGAGTGTGACCTGTTCGTTCGTTTCCGATCCCGCCTCGTCCCAGCTGGAGACCAGGGCGATTTGTTCCAGGAACCCGGTCAAAGAACTGTCACCCAGGCGGGCGTACTCGTCCGCGGCCTCGATTAATTCGTTCAGGTTTTCGAGGCGTGACTGGCCTTCCTCGCGGGGGGCGTTCTGCCACATCTGCAGGTATCCACTCTCGGTCAGTACGGCGGCGAGATAATGCGGCAGATCGATAGTGTCCAGCTGTTCCCGCAGGCCCCGGATCAACCCGCCAAAATCCAGTATGGCTTGGCGCGCGCGGTCGGCGAACCCGGCCTCGGCCAAGTGCTCCGGCTGCATGGCTTCCAGCAGCGTGAGACGCCGTGCGAACGCCAGCCCCCGCAATTTACCCAGCGTGCCTTCGCCCAGTCCCCGCGCAGGCAGATTGATGATCCGGGCCAGGGACAGTTCATCCGTGGGATTGGCCAGTACCTTGAGGTACGCCAGGGCGTCCTTGATCTCCAGACGGTCGTAAAACTTCATGCCGCCCACAATCCGGTAGGGTATGCGTTCCCGCCGCAGCGCATCTTCAAAGGGCCGGGACTGAGCATTGGTGCGGTAGAGGATGACAAACTCGGTGAGTTTGCGCGCTGCCCGGTCATAGGTTCCGCGGAGAATCTCCCGCACCACGAATCCGGCTTCCTCGGCCTCGTTCTCGCCCCGGAAATACTGAATCGGTTCCCCAGCCTCGTTCTCGGTCCACAATGTCTTTTCCTTGCGGCCGTGGTTAAGGCTGACCACGGCGCTGGCCGCGTCCAGGATGTTCTGGGTAGAACGGTAGTTTTGCTCCAGCTTGATCACCGTGGTCTGGGGATAGTCCCTTTCGAATTCCAGAATGTTTCTCAAATCCGCGCCGCGGAACTGATAGATGCTTTGATCGTCGTCGCCCACCACGGTCAGGTTGGCCCGTTCGCCGGCCAGCTGTCGCACCCAAAAATACTGGGCGTGGTTAATGTCCTGGTATTCGTCCACCAGCAGGAATTGAAATTGCTTGCAATACTTGTCCAGCAGCGCCGGCTGCTCCTGGAACAGTGTGACCGTGCCCATGATTAGGTCGCCGAAATCAACCGCGCGGTTCCGCGCCAGTTTTTTCTGATAAAGGCTGTACACCTTGGCCACTTGGCGGCTGCCGAAATCCAGGGCCAGGCGCTCGAATTCCGCCGGATCGACCAGCTCGTGCTTGGCGCTCCCGATGCGGTACGCCAGTTGCTCCACTTTCAGCAGCTTATTGTCCAGGTTGAGTTCCCGCTGGCATTCTTTCAGCAGGCGCTTGGATTCCTCGTCGTCATAGATCGTGAAAGGCTGGGCGGACTCCCGCTTGAGGATGCGCAGGCACAAGGCGTGAAACGTCCCGATCCAGATCTTCTGGGCGATCTCCGTGCCGACCTCACGCTTGATCCGGTCCCGCATTTCGCCCGCGGCCTTGTTCGTGAACGTCACGGCCAAAATGGCGCTGGGATCAAGGTGCCGGGTTCTGATCAGGTAAGCGATCCGGTGGGTAATTACGCGGGTTTTGCCCGAACCGGCGCCGGCCAGAACCAGGAGCGGTCCTTCGCCGTGTTCCACGGCCTGACGTTGGGGCGGATTCAGCGCGGCGGGGTCCTGCTTGGTTTTGGTCATGCCGAAGCGCCTGATTCTTTACGGATTTCCTTGAGTTCCCGTCCGGGCCGGAAGTACACGCGACGCAGGGCGGGCACGGCCACGGTTTGGCCGGTCTTCACCACGCGCCCAACGCTGGGCTTCCGGTGCCGGGTGCCAAAGGTTCCCAGACCGCGCAGTTCCACCCGCCGCCCCTGGGCCAATTCCTTGGCCAGGGCGGTAATGATATGGTCCACGATTACGCTGGCTTCGCGGCGTGTAAAACCGAATTTGCGGGAAAGCTTCCGGGCTAAGTCTACTTTATTCACGGTTAGTCGTCCTCCTCCAATTTCACCATGAGCATGGTCCAGTCATCCGGCTGCGTGGCGCCGTCGATGAAGGTCCGGAGTTTCTGCTCCAGGTTACGTATAATTTTACCCGCCGGCTGATTGGCCGCACCCGTAAGGGCCTCGAGCAGCCGTTCGCGCCCAAAGAGCTCTCCCACGGGATTGCAGGCCTGTTCCACGCCGTCAGTGTATAGAAACAGAAAATCCCCTGAATTCAGCTTGATCCGCTTTTCGGACAGCAGGGCCTCGAACTTGTCCGGCTCGGCCAAGCCCACGGCCATGCCGCTGGGCATGTCCGCCTCGCAACGGCCTTGGGCCTGCTGATATACCACTGCGGC
>JAUXBQ010000248.1 GCA_030619365.1 candidate division FCPU426 bacterium
GCCGCCGTCAGTGTGGTCTTCCCGTGGTCCACGTGACCGATGGTCCCGATATTGACGTGCGGTTTGGTACGCTCGAATTTCTGCTTGGCCATGGTGTTGCCCTCCTGATTGGTCGGGGTTTTCCGTAGGGGCGATTCATGAATCGCCCCTACAATATATTCATTCGCGAAATTTTCATGGAGCCCAAGACCGGGATTGAACCGGTGACCCCGTCCTTACCAAGGACGTGCTCTACCGACTGAGCTACCTGGGCACAAAAATACCCTTGAAAAATAGATATAGGCTAATGAAGATAACAAATGCACCTGTTCCTGTCAATGATTTTTTTTTTCGATTTTAGGTTTCCACTAAAGGAATAATCACTTTGATTTTAAAGAATATTATTCATTTTAGAAGGACTCGTCCGCGGCCTGGAATGAATCCAAAACCTGAAAATCATTTGGTTAAAAGGGAAAATCCGCTACTGGGGTTGCGCGGGCTCCGGAGGCGGCTCGGACCCTCCCCAGGTTTCGTAGAATATTGGCGGCCGAACGCCGGGCTGAAGAACTTGCGGCTTCCGGGTGATCTCGCTCGGGCCCGGTAAAAATACCACGGTCAGTGAAGCCCGGTGGGTCAGCCCGAGTTCCCCGTAGGGAACAAAAGCGTAGTCCACCTGGTATTTCATAAGTCCGGTCCGTATGGAAAAACCCACGCCCGCGGTCAGACCGGCTAGTGAATCCAGGTCTTTGATTTCAGATCCGATTTTATATCCCATGCGAATCGCCATCTTGGTGTTCGGGGTCGCGTAGGCGTACTCCCCGCCAAAGGATACCTTGATGTCATTGTCAATGGGTACCATTAAATCACAGGCCAGGGTTCCCGCGCCGCCCGGAGTGAACAGGTCGCGGGAGAGGTAGGCCAATCCCAGGCGAAAATTCATGGGCATGAGTTGCTCCGTGGTCACGCCCAGATTCTGGGCGACCAAGCCGAGACGCCAGCCGTGATCGCGCACCAGCGGCTCCCCTTCCGGTTCCTGGGACGCGCCCTCGGCTGAGGCCAAACGCGGCGGGATCACTTCTTCGGTCTCGCGCCAGATCAGGCCCAGGTCAAGCGCGCCGCCGAAAACCACCACCTCATCCAGGCTTTCGGTGATTACGCGCAGGCTCGCGCCCACCAGCGTGTTTTTTATAAACGGGTCGTCCACCTGAAACAGACGGGACATATTCTGCGCATAGGTCCCGATCAGGGCAAAGCTCATAGGCGAGAACGTGTCGCCGGTACCCAGGTAATTCCCGTATTCATCTTCCAGAGTTTCCGTGACCTGGCCCGCGTGCATAAGCGCAAACCCGCCACCGATCGCGCCCAAGGGCCCCAGGGACATGCCATAGGCCAAATACTCGGTCCCGATATCCTGAAACCAGAAACTGTGTGAAAAGGAAGCGGTCGGCGCCGTGACTTGCACCAATCCAGCGGGATTCCAGTACAAGGTGTCCAGGCCATCGCCCAGGGCGATATAGGTTTCGCCCATGGCCACGGGCCGCACGCCCTGCCCGGCTTTTAGAAAATTGGCGCTGGTGGTCCCCGGCCCGCCGGCCGCGGCCTGGGATACCAGACCGCCCCAGCAGAGCAGTAGCACAAAAATACCGGTTAAGTGAACGGATCGTTGCCCAGTCATTGCACACGTCCCTGAAGAAAATATATTCGTTTTTTTATTTAAATATTTCAAAGTCCTTCTTCGTATCCTTCGTGATCAGACTTCGTATCCTTCGTGGTGATCTTTGAACTTTTATATATTATCATTTATGTCCAAATAAAATCAAAATCCTATCCACAGATTACGCAGATTACACAGATTTAAAAAGGGTTTCAAAGCATTTGCCTTTACATTTTTATCTTTTAACCCTAATCCGTGTAATCTGTGGATATCTTGCCTTTTAAAAGCTTTTTTCTTTTAGTTATTACTAATTTGGACACTACTGATATATTATATGAAATTATTTTCATTGCTTCAATGTGATTCGGTTATTTTCGCCATTTACGCCAGCGACGGTGCGCCCACAGCCACTGCTCGGGATGGGCCCGCACCCAGGTTCCCAATTTATTATTGGTGGCGGCCACGGCCGCTTCAATCAGCTTCGGCAAGTCGCCCTTCCGGGTAATCCTCAATTCTGGTTCGATTTCCACCAGCAGCGTTTGATCAGGCAAACGCCGGCAGTGGACCGGCACCAGGGGCGCCCCGGCCCGCAGGGCCAGATTGGCCGCGCCGATGCTGGACCCGGCCGGGTGGCCCATGAAATCCACATAAACCCCGCCGGTCTCGACTTGATCTACCAGCATGGCGGCGACCTTGCCGGATTTTACGTGCTTATAAAGTTTGTATCCGCTGACACTACGCGGATGGTCCGACACCGGCGTAATGCCCAGTCGGCCCACCAGGCGCCGGTAAAACTGCGAAAGTACGGGGTCGCTGGGATCGCGGAAAAGAAACTTCAAATCGCACACCCCGGACAGGGTGGCGCCTAAAAGCACGAAATTACTCATATGGCCGGAAAAAATGATCACACCCCGTTTTTTGGCCAGCGCGGCCCGCAAATGCCGTTCGCCCTTGAGTTTGACAATGCGAGGCATGCGCCAGGGCTGCTTGCCGACTTGGAGGCTCTCCATCAACATGGCCCCCAACTCCGCGAAGTTTTCCCGCGCCAGGCGCTCCCGGTCCGCAGGACTCAGGGATTCGCCGAAAACCAGTTTCAGGTTATCCAGCGCCACTTGCCGCCGGGAGTGCAGCCGGGCGTAGAGTACTCGGCCCACGAAGCGCCCCAGGGCCAGGACCCATTTTCCGGGCAACAGAGTCAGGAACAGTAAAAATCCGTTCAGGATGAGTTTCAAACCAAAAGCCTTCATGCCGCCTCCCGGGTAAAAATGTGGACATGGTTCACGCCGAAATGATCAGTGGCCATTGCCAGGACCGCGCGGCCGCAAAAGGGCTTTACGCCTTGCGCCATGCACAGTTCCGGCCAGGCATGATCCGGTATAGGCCACAACGCTGCAGGCTAGTATTCCGTAGGCAGGAGATGTATTGGTTTTTATAATTTCTTGCGTGTTTCGGAAATTCCTGGTCTGTCATATCCTGCTCACCAAGGATAAATTGGAGCGGGGGACGGGGTTCGAACCCGCGACGTTCAGCTTGGAAGGCTGACATTCTTCCACTGAATTACCCCCGCCCGGTTCTGTCCAGACGGCAAGGGCGGGTTAAAAAACCCGCCCTGGGAAAACATCTACCGTAGGGGCGCGGTGACCGCGCCCCTACAGTATCAACAATCCGAAAATCGAGAGGCGAGAATCGACCGAAGTCGAATTCAGCCGATTTTCGATTTTCGATTTTCGACTTCTCGGTTCCGCGCCGAAGGCGCGGAACTGGTGGACAGGGAAGGATTTGAACCTTCGTAGGGCTGCGCCCGACAGATTTACAGTCTGTTGCCATTGACCGCTCGGCCACCTGTCCGTGAAAAGAGAAATTAGTGTAGCGGAAGTCCGGGAACGTGTAAAGGTTTTTTTAGAATATAAGTGGATTTCGGGTTGATTTTAAAGGGAAAAGACGAAAATCGAGAATGGAAAATTGACCGAAGTCGAATTTAGCCGAGTTTCAATTTTCAATTTTCGACTTCTCGGCTCCGCAC
>JAUXBQ010000269.1 GCA_030619365.1 candidate division FCPU426 bacterium
CCCGGCATGTTTGAGAAACTGAGAAAGATTGCGGACCTGACCCGGGCGCACCCGCCGGAAACCGTAAAGCTGATTATCGAAGGCCATACCGACGAGATCGGAACCGAGGCTTACAATATGGAGTTGTCTTTTCAACGCGCCAACATGGTCATGCGCTACCTGGTGGAGGAGGAAAGCCTGCCTTCCGCGCAGATGGAAATAAAAGGGTATGGCAAAAGCATGCCTCTGCCGGCCGGCGACGCGTTCACCGCGCGCGCCCGCAATCGCCGCGTGGAAGTGACCCTGGTCCTGCCGTCCGTGCCTTGAACGTCCGGGACGGTGACTGAACGCGGGGGGCGCGGCCGGTTTTTTCCCGCCTTTTTCCAAAAAAAACCAGAATCAGGAGCGTTCGGAACAATTTCACTTGCTGCGTTCCGGGGCCAGACGGTATAATTAAATTTCACGTTCAGCATACAAAAGAATCCCCGAACTCTTGCCCGGCATGCGCCGGGCAGGCCCGGCGCATGCCGGGTCAGGGCGGGAATGATTATGGAGTACGTGCATGGCTAACGAGAGCGGTCTGGAATTCGAAAAAGACCTGGTGGAACTGGAAAAAAGGATTGAAGAACTGAAGCAATTCACCGACCACCGGGAAATGAATATGGGTGGCGAACTGAAGCAAATGGAGGAGCGCGCCCAGAACTTACGGGAAAATATCTATTCCCGCCTGACTCCCTGGCAGATCGTCCAGCTCAGCCGGCATCCCAAACGTCCCCATACCCTGGATTACATCCGCGAAATTTTTGATAATTTCAAAGAAATGCACGGTGACCGTGCCTTTATCGACGACCGCGCCCTGGTGGGCGGCGCTACCTGGCTGAACGGAAAACCGGTGGTGGTGATCGGAACTCAGAAGGGAAAAGATACCAAGGAAAACATTGCCTGCAACTTTGGCCTGCCCCTGCCCGAGGGCTACCGTAAAGCCCTGCGCCTGATGAAATTTGCCGAAAAATTCCAGATACCGGTGGTGACGTTTGTGGACACCTCCGGGGCCTACCCCGGCCTGGAAGGCGAGGAACGCGGCGTGGCGGAAGCCATTGCCCGTAATCTTCGTGAAATGTCAAGCTTGCGTACTCCGATTATCGTGGTGGTCATTGGCGAGGGAGGGAGCGGCGGCGCCCTGGGGATTGGCGTGGGAGACCAGGTCCTGATGCTTTCCAACGCCATGTACACGGTCATCACCCCGGAGGGCTGCGCCGCCATTCTCTGGAAAGACCGGGCCGAAGCCCCGCGGGCCTCGGAAATACTCAAGATTACGGCGCCCCATTTAAAAAAACTGGGCGTGATCGATGAAATTATCGAAGAACCCCTGGGCGGCGCACATCGCGAACCTGCCCTGATGATTGAGCGGGTACGGGAGCGGCTAAGCGAACATATTCAGAGACTGTCCAAAGTGCCCATAAAAAAGCTTCTGGACCAGCGCTACCAGAAATACCGTGGGATCGGATTTCTGACCGAGATTGCCGCCACGGAAACGTCCGGCCAGTCGCCGACCGCACCGCAGGCGCCGGCCGACGAATCCACGGACACGCCAGCCCCACCGACCTCCGCCGATGCCGAAAACTGAGCACTTGAATAATTGGTCTTCTCCCGGACGGCCGGGACCGGGCCGGGTAACGGCAGCCGTATTTTTTTTGCTGACAGCCGCCGTGTGCTGGGGACCGGCCTCCGCAGCCTGGGGGCAGGAGGAAGAGGAAGCAACCATGGCGCCGCCTAGGCGTTGGGTCGTGGTGCTGGATCCGGGGCACGGCGGCAAAAATAGCGGTTTAAGCTGGAAACGATCAGGAGATGTTTCGGAAAAAACCCTGCTCCTGCAGTTGGCCCAGACCGTAAAAACCAACCTTAGGCGCCAGGCGGCAGTCAATGTCTTTCTGACGCGAAGACGCGACGAGCCTTTGTCGATTTTGGAACGGATCACCCTGGCCAACCGCAAGGGCGCGGACGTTTTTGTCAGCCTGCATCTGGCCGGAGCGCCTTCCAGCCGCTTCACCCCGCCCCGCATTTTCGTCAACCGGTCGATTCGAGATCCGGTGATTAATAAAATCGTGAAGCAGCACAAATCCGCCGGCATCGTGGCGGTTCCCTGGGATTTGGCCCAAAATGATCAGATCAAATACAGCCTGCGGTTGGGCCAAGACCTGCGAACCGCCTGGAACCGGGTGGAGCGCGAAGGCTCGGCCCCGGCGGCAGACCTGATTTCCGGCGTTCCCGTGGCCGTGTTGTCCGGCCTGGCCAGCCCGGGGATTCTGCTGGAAGTTTCGCCGCCGGACGGGAACCTTAACCCGGAAAATATGGAAGCGGACTACATCAAACCCCAGGCCCAGTGGATTGCCCGGGGCATTTTGCGTTTTATCCGCTCGAGGTGAACACCATGCCAATGAATGTCAAGCAGTGGTTGCCCTCTCTGCTGGCCGGAACCGGGGTGGTCGTGCTTATTGCCGGGGCGCTCTTCCTATGGGGACCCTGGAGCCGGACGGTGGACCTGGACGGCCAGGCGATTCCGCCCAGCCAAGCCAGGGAAATTCAGATGTATTTCGCCCAGGAGGATTCCCCGGACTATGCCGAGGCAACGTTGGTGGTGGCCAAGACGGATTCCTTACGGAAACAAATGTCCCGGCTGCTCGCGCGCATGGGAACAAAAACAGGGAAGACCGGGGAACCGACACTGTGGCCGCTGGCGTTCAAGGTGCGCAGCGCTTATCTGCGCAGCGGCGGAATCCTGATTCTTGACTTTGAAAAAGCCGTCCAGTATAATCAGGGTGTCAGTGCGTATACGGAGCTCTTGGCCGTACGCTCGCTATTGCGCACCATTACCGCCAATTACGCCGAGGTGCAAAGCGTGCAATTTTTAATTGGCGGGCAGGAAAGTGAAACCCTGGCCGGGCATGTGGATATTTCCCGGCCGCTCTCTCTGCAAGATGTCAGTCAGTAGTACACATTCCGGCGTCGAGGACAAAGCGCATGACTATAGAGCCCAACCCCCAAGCGGGAAATCAAAACGACCAACGGGAATCCCATTCGATAACCCCCTCCGGTCGGGGCGACCAA
>JAUXBQ010000071.1 GCA_030619365.1 candidate division FCPU426 bacterium
ACCAGCGGGTCAGGGAAATGGTCAAAGTATGCGGTCTGGAGAACGAGGTAGGAAAAAAGATCTCCGAAGTCTCCAAGGGGAACCGCCAGCGCGTGGGCTTGGCGCAAGCCATGATACACGATCCGGAATACCTCATTCTGGACGAACCCACGGCCGGGCTGGACCCGAACCAGATCAGAGAAATCCGCGACCTGATCAAGCGGTTGGGCCGGGAAAAAACCGTGATTCTGTCCTCCCACATTCTCAGCGAAGTGGAGGCCACCTGCGACCGGGTCGTGATTATCCACCAGGGCCGCGTGGTCGCGGACGGCAATCCCCGGGAACTGCAGCGCCAAGCCGTGGACGAATCGCGCTTGCACTTAAAGATCGCCAATGGCAAGGGGCAACAGGTGCTCGATACTCTGAAAAAAATGCCGAACGTTTCCGCGGCCGAAACCGCGGAGGATGAGAGCCAGGACATTAAAGGCTACCTGGTCCACAGCGCACAGGAGCATGACTTGCGGCCGGATATTTTCCGCCTGGCGGGCCGCGAAGGCTGGACGCTCTATGAAATGCACCGGGAAGTGGTGAGCCTGGAAAAAATTTTCCGGCGCCTGACCTCGAACTAATTTCATTGAGAAACATATACTGCAGCGGGACGGCCCGGTTTTAGCCGGCCCGGCAAGAAGGAGACTATTTCTAATGGAAAATGCCGTTAAAAACCCAAAACCGGCGTTCGCCCCCACGGACGGAGCTAAGGCCTCGTCCCGGCTGGCGGCGACGATCCAGGCTTGGCAGCGGATCGCGGGCCTGGCCAAGAAGGAACTCTATTCCTATTTTTACTCGCCCATCGCCTACGTGGTGATGGTGATCTACCTGGTGTTCGCGGGCTGGTTTTTCTTTTCCCGCTTTTTTCTATTCGGCACCATGGACCTGCGGACCTATTTCGGGACCGCCCCGCTGCTGTTGATGTTTTTGGCGCCCGCTATTACCATGCGGCTGCTTTCCGAGGAAATAAACAGCGGGTCGTATGAAATGCTGATGACCCTGCCGCTCTCCACCGCCCAAATGCTGCTCGGCAAGTTTCTGGCCGCGTTTACCTTCCTGGCCATTACCATCGGGCTGACGCTTAGTTATCCCCTGACGCTCTCCACCCTGGGCCCGCTGGACTGGGGCCCGGTGGTGGGCGGCTACCTGGGGTTGCTGGCCCTGGGCGCCGCGTACCTCAGCCTGGGCCTGTTCACCTCGGCCCTGACCCGCAACCAAATCGTGGCGTTCATCCTCGGGTTCGCCATCTGTTTCAGCCTGTTTCTCGTGGATAAAATCATCATGTTCGTGCCCGGCTTCCTGGTGGGGATTCTGGAATACCTCGGCGTGGAGTATCACTTTCAGAACTTTTCACGCGGCGTGATCGACAGCAAGGATCTGCTGTACTTCGCGTCCGTGGTGATTCTCGCGCTGCTGGGCACCCGCCTGGTGCTGGAAAGGAGGAAATAACCGTGAAATTCGCGGAACGCGCCAAGAATGACATTACCCTGTTCATCATTCTCGCGGGCATTTTGGCCCTCTTAAACGTCATTTCGGTCCGGACGTTTTTTCGTCTCGACCTGACCAAAACCCGCGCCTATTCGCTCTCCAAAGTTTCCAAACAGTACATGCGGGAATTGCAGGACCCCATGACCGTGAAGGCCTTTTTCACCCGGCAATTGCCCCCGCCGTATAACGCCAATGCCCGCTACCTGCGCGACCTGCTGGAGGACTACCGGGTGTACTCGCGCGGCAAATTCAATTACCAGTTTCTGGATCCGGTCCAGGACCAGGACCTGGCTGGGGAAGCCCGCTCCCTGGGTGTGTACGAAATCCAGCTCACGGCCGTGGAACGGGACAAGTTTGAGCAAAAAAAAGGGTACATGGGCTTGGCCATCATTTACGGTGACCGCCAGGAAGTGATTCCTCTCATCCAGGATACCAGCGGACTGGAATACCAGATCTCCAGCATGATCAAGAAACTGGTCCAGAGCGAAACCAAGGTGGTGGGCATTACCCAGGGCTACGGCGAGCCGGGCTTCGAGAAAGAACTGGGTAATTTCATCCAGCTGATTTCCGAAAATTACGAAGTGGTGCCCGTGGACCTGTCGCAAGGCGCGATCCCCGGCCGGGTGGACGCCCTGATTGTCTCCGGCCCGGTTGAGGAAGTGCCCGAGGACAAGCGCTACCGGTTGGATCATTTTCTCCGGTCCGGGAAAAGCCTGGCCATGCTGGTGACCATGGTCAAGGCCGACGCGAAAACCAGCATGCAGGGCCGCCTGGTGGATTCCAAACTGTCCAGCCTGTTATCGGCCTGGGGCGCGAGCATCCAGCCGAACCTGGTCTATGACGCGCAGTGCCAGAAAATCGCGGTCGCCCAGCGCGGGCCGGGATTCATCATGCAGAACATCGTGTCCTATCCGCCCTTTCCCCTTATCACGAACGTCAATCAGGACCACCTGATGATGAAAAACCTGGAATCCTTCACTCTGCCTTTTGTCAGCGCCGTGGGCCTGAACGAGGAGATTATCAAGCAAAATGGGCTCAAGGGCGCGGTCCTGGCCCAAAGTTCGAAAAACGCCTGGAGCCAGATGAATTTTTTCATGCTCTCCCCGCAATTCATCCAGCCGCCGCAGCCCGCGGAGCTGAAGCAGTTTGACCTGATCGTCACACTGAACGGGAAATTCCCCAGCGCCTTCACGGCCGAGACCGTGCCGGCCGCGCCGGAAGGGGAGAGCCTGCCGGCCTTTGCGCCCGAAGCCCAGCCCGCGCGCCTCCTGGTGGCGGGCGGTTCCGATTTTTTGACCAATGATTTCATCGACGCCCGGCGCCGGGGCGGCCTGATCCAGTTCACGCAGAACATGGTGGACTGGCTGGCCCAGGACGCGGCGCTGATCGAAATTCGCGGCAAGGGCGCCGGCCCGGCCACACTGGGCCAAGTGAGCGAACTCCATCGCCGGGTAGTGAAATACTTCAACCTCGTCGGCCTGCCGCTGCTGGTCATCCTGGCTGGCTTGTTCATGTGGCGCCGGCTGGAAGCGCGCCGCCTGCGGATCGCGCTCCAGTTTAAAACGTCAGCCTAAGCACGAAAAAGGGGGACCCGTGTCTTGAAACAACGTCACATCATAATTACCGGGGCCATATTCCTGGCCCTGCTGGTCTACGTCCTGGTCACCCGCACAGGAGACCGGGGATTCAACACGCTGAAGCTGCCCGTGCTGCCGAAGATCAACTCGGCGGACATGCAGCGCATTGCCGTGACCGCGCCGGGTAGCGGCTGGACCATGGAAAAAAAGGAAACCGGCTGGGAGATTACAGCGCCCTTTGTTTTTCCGGCGGATAAAAACAAATTGAACGCCCTGCAACGCATGCTGGAGCAGTTGCGCCTGACCCGCCTGGTGACCAAGCGGGCCGAGGCGGCGGCGGATTATGACTTAAACACGACCACGGCCAGGCACCTGACTGTGGCCGGTAAAACGGAAACGATGGACCTGTGGGTCGGCCAGGCCAACAGCCGGTCCTCGCACACCTTTGTCCGCCTGCCCGGTGACCCGAACATTTACCAGGTACTGGGCGACATCACCCAGCAACTGCAACGCCCGGCCGCGGAATGGCGCAGCCTCCAGATTTATGAATTCACCACGGATGTGGTAACGCGCGTCATTATCTCCCGGCTGGGAAAAGCCCAACTGGTGCTGGCCAGGGAGCAGGAAATACAGGAAAACATCGTGAAGGACTCGCCCGCAGGCGTGACGCCGCCGGCCCTGCCCACACGCCTGGTATGGAAAGCCGTGGGCCAGGACGCTGCCTTAAAAGAGCCCCGAGTCAATCAGTTCCTGAACGCCTTTACCCGCCTCAGCGCGAGCAAGATTTCCGAACGCACGGACTGGGACCAATCCAGCCTGGCGAGCGTCACCATCGAGACTCCGGCCCAAACCTATGTGCTGGAAATTCTCTCCCACCTGCAGACCGAGCAGAGCTACCTGGTGCGCCGGGCCGGCGAAAACGTGCTGTATGAAATAGCGGAATACCAGGGCGACAACCTGCTCAAGGACATGAAGGATTTCACGGAATAATGTAGGGGCGGGGTTATCCCGCCCTCTGATGCACAGGGCGCGGGAACCGCGCCCCTACGAATATAATAAAACAATTCCTCCTCTCCCGCCTTGCCCATATAATATGGGTCGCGCTACGCCTTCCTCGCTTCCGCCCAGCTCGCCGCAAAGGAGAACCTGATGAGAAAAATTCTGCTGTTTCTGATATTGGCCGGTTATCTGTGGCCGGCCCCGGTCCGGGCCATGCAATTCCTGGCCGAGGAAAACGTGTTTTTCGGCCCTGCCGAATCAGTTGAAGCGGACCTTTATCTCGCTGGGGAGAACGTCACTTTTTTAGGCCTTGCCCAACAGGACATTTTCGGCGCGGCCTCCTCGCTGGCCACAATTTCCGGCAGAGTGGCGCAAGACCTGAACCTGGCGGCCATGAAAGTCGAAATCACGGCCCAAGTGGGCGATGATGTGCGGATTCTGGCCAAGCAACTCACGCTGGACGGCCGGGTGGGCGGCAGCGCCCTGCTCCTGGCCAGCCAGGTCAATTGCCAGAGACCAAGCATTTGCGAGCAGGACGTGGTCATTCTGGCCAAGGACGTCCGGCTTTCGGGAACCATCAACGGGTCCCTGCGGGTGATTGCCAAACGGATTGTGATTGACGGTGTGGTGGCTGGGAACGTCATTCTGCGCGCGGAAAAAATAACCCTCGGTCCCGCGGCCCGCATTTTGGGCACACTGCGCTACCAATCGCCCCAACAAATCACGGTTCAGCCCGGCGCCGTGCTCCAGCGGCCCGCGCAACGGATTCAGGAGCAGGAAGCAGGGCCGCCCGGGGAGCGGGAATTTAATTTCAAGGGAATGGTGCTGGTTGGGAAAATACTTTACCGGGTGACACTGTTCCTGGGGTTGGTGGCCGTGGGCTGCCTTCTGCTGGTAATGGCGCCCGTGGCCTCCCGCCGCTACGTCCTGGTGTTGCGCCACCGGCCCTGGGCCAGCCTGAGTTGGGGCGCGCTTACCAGCGTGGGTATCGTGGTTCTGTTCTTCATTTTGCTGGTTTCCCTGATCGGCATTCCGCTAGCCGTGGTCCTGGCCATTTTTTCCGTGCTGGCCATGCTGTTGGCCGGCCTGGGCGTGGGGTACTTGCTGGGATTTTTACTGCTCAAGCCCGGGCCCGCGGCCTTGGGCCGAAACATCGCGGCTTTTATCCTCGGCTTCACCCTGCTGGGCCTGATTGGTCTTATCCCCGTGCTCGGCGAGCTGATCGAGGTCATCGTGATTCTCGGCGGGTTGGGCGCGCTCTGGCTGGTGAAGGGATTCGTTGAGCCCAAAGCGTCCCTGCCGGCCCCAGCGCCAATGGCGGCCAGATCTGAAAAACCAACGGAACCGCAGCCAACTCCCGCGGCGCCCGTGCCCTCGCAGACCAGTTCCGTGTCCCGGGAAAAATCGCTGTCCTGGGAGCCAACGGTTCCGGCGTTTAAACGCAAAAAACCGGTCCGCGCAGCTTTACCCAAGAAAAAGACGGCCCAGCGCCGGCCCGCGCCAAAAAAGACTCGCGTCGGAACCGGGAAAAAAACGGTCAAGCGGGCCAAGCCGAAAAAATAAATTGAAACCTCTGAAAAACTATTTCACAGCACATCCTACAAGAGGTGTTGGAAGATATGGCTGAGAAAGTATTTGCAAAAAAGATTTGTTTTGCTAATTTTTCGCAATTGAGTCCGCCCTCCCGAAGGCGGACGTCTTTCGAGGCCATATCTTCCAATACCTTATTTAAACAACTATCAAAGGTTTCGGGAAGTAATCAAACTTGACAGTTGGGCCGGGATTGGGCTAGTATCCAACCCCATAATCCGGCCGTGGGAATCATGGTTTGGTAGGAATCACCTCGCATTGCGACTCCCTGGCTTATTTCTAATATTCGTAATGATTATGGATAATCATTAGTTTTAACCTGCTTGAATTGCGCGTTTTTTCGGTCGAAAACGCTTGAAATTCAATGATAAAAAAATTGTTGACAGACAAAAAATACGTATATATAGTATTAAAATATTGTAAGGACACAATATATTGCGATTTTAATATCCTTGCTCATGAAAGCGATCCAACATGTGTTCACCTTTTTTATTTTTCCACTACAGGCTGTTTTATTACATTCGGGGAGGGTAATCAGCTAATGGAAATCCAGGGCATTGGTAAGATTCGCAAGCGCGACGGGCGTCTTGTTTCTTTTGATGAACAAAAAATCGTAAATGCGGTGTACCGGGCCATGTCCGCGGCGGGGCAGCATGACCTGGAAAAAGCCCAGAACGTGGCCCACCGCGTCCATAACATTCTCAAGGCCATTTACAAAGGGGACCAGATTCCCGTGGTCGAGAACGTCCAGGACGTGGTCGAAACCACCCTGATGGACAGCGGCCTCAAGGAGGTCTCCAAGCAATACATTCTCTATCGCGCCCAGCACACCAAGCTGCGCCATACCCAGGAATTGTTCTCCTCGGCCAACGAGATCATCGACAATTACCTGGGCAAGAATGATTGGCGGATAAAAGAAAACTCCAACATGAGCTACTCCCTGCAGGGCCTGAACAACCACATCACGGCCATCCTGGTTTCGCAGTACTGGCTGGAGGAGATCCATTCCGAGCGCGCGCGTAACGCGCACCTGAACGGGGATTTTCACATTCATGACCTGGGTTCGCTCTCGGTGTATTGCTGCGGCTGGGAGTTGCGCGACCTCTTTCTGAAAGGCCTGCAGGGCGCCTACGGCAAGACCGAGAGCGGCCCACCCAAGCATTTCCGGACCGCCCTGGGGCAGATCTGCAATTTTTTCTTCACTCTGCAGGGCGAAGCGGCCGGGGCCCAGGCGTTTTCCAATTTTGACACCTACCTGGCGCCCTTCATCGCTTACGACCAACTGGCCTACCGTGAAGTGGTCCAGTGCATGCAGGAATTTATCTTCAACATCAACGTGCCGACCCGGGTTGGCTTCCAAACGCCCTTTACCAACATCACCCTGGATCTCCAGGTACCGGAGCGTATGAAAAACGAACCCGCGATCATCGGCGGGGAAATGCAGGAACGAACCTACGGAGAGTTCCAGGCCGAGATGGACATGCTGAACAAGGCGTTTTGCGACGTCATGATGCGGGGGGACGCGCGGGGCCGGATTTTCACCTTCCCCATCCCGACCTACAACCTGACCAAGGAGTTTAACTGGGACGCGCCGGTGGTCCGGGACATCTTTGCCATGACCGCCAAGTACGGCATTCCGTATTTCGCCAATTTCGTCAACAGCGATATGGACCCGGAAGACGCGCGCTCCATGTGCTGCCGGCTGCGCCTGGATAACCGCGAACTGCGCAAGCGCGGGGGCGGCCTGTTCGGCTCCAACCCCTTGACCGGCAGCCTGGGCGTGGTAACCCTGAATCTCCCGCGGGCGGCTTATCTCTCGCAGAGCGAGGAAGAGTTTCACACTCGCCTGCTCAATCTCATGGACATCGCCCGCGAGAGCCTCCAGACCAAGCGTAAAATCATCGAGCGCTACACCGAAAACAATCTGTATCCCTATTCCAAATTCTACCTGTCCGCCGTGAAGCAGCGCGGCGGACAATACTGGGCCAATCATTTTTCCACTATCGGCCTCTTGGGCATGCACGAGGCCATGTTGAACCTGCTTGGCCAAGGCATCGAGAGCGCCGAAGGCCGCGACCTTGCGCTCCGGACGCTCGGCGTCATGCGGCAGCGCCTGCAGGAATACCAGGAAGAGGACGGCGAATTGTACAACCTGGAAGCCACGCCCGCGGAAGGGACTTCCTACCGTTTCGCCCGCCTGGACCGGCGCGAGTTTCCAGATATCATAACCTCGGGCGAGGAGGAGCCTTATTACACCAATTCCACCCAGTTCCCGGTGGACGGCTCCACGGACGTTTTCGAGGTGCTGGAACACCAGGACGAGTTGCAAGCCAGTTATACCGGTGGCACGGTGCTCCATGTTTTCCTGGGCGAGAGCATTAACGATCCCATGGTCTGCCGGAACCTGGTGCGAAAAATCGCGGAGAACTACCATATGCCGTATTTTACCATATCTCCCACATTTTCCATTTGCCCGGTGCATGGGTATATCCGGGGCGAGCATCACGTCTGCCCTTACGATAAAGAAGAACTCTCCGTAACCGGCGCTGAACACCTGCTCAACCAGCGCGAGCCCGCCGAGCAGCCGACGGTCACGGAAAACCAAACCGTGGTCTTGAGCGAAAGGAGATAAACGACATGTCCAAAAAGTGCCAGGAAAAAACCGAAGTCTATTCCCGTGTGGTGGGATATTTCCGGCCGGTCCAGCAGTGGAACAAAGGCAAGCGCGAGGAATTCAAACAACGCACCGAATTTGAGTTGCCAAAGACCCGGGAAGAGAAGTAAGCTAATATAAGGAAGGTCAGGTTGGGCCGGGTCCGGCCCGGTTCGTTGAGGAGTTGTTGACGCATGCACGTTATTCAAGGGATCAAGGGATTTTTAGGCACTTCGCTCATTGATTTTCCCGGGCGGGTGGCGGCCGTCATTTTTGTAAGCGGGTGCAATCTGCGTTGCCCATTTTGCCACAACAGCCGGCTACTGGGCAATGAGATCGATCTGGAACTGGAAGATCTTCCCCTGGAGGAACTCATCCGGGGCCTGGAGCGGCGGCGCAAGCTGCTGGACGGAGTGGTGGTGACCGGCGGCGAACCCACCGTGCACCCGCAGCTCACATACTTGCTCCGCAGCCTGCGGCCCTTGGGTCTGGACATCAAGCTGGATACCAACGGCCTCAAGAGCACCTTGCTTAAAATATTGGTGAAAGAGGGCTTGGTGGATTACTTGGCCGTGGACATGAAACTGGCCCCAGAGCGATATTCCCGGATTTTTGGGGCCCCGCAGGATGCGGCCGAGCGTTTGTTGGAAACCGTGGACTTCTTGCGCACGGCCCAGGGCGTGGAATACGAATACCGCACCACTTGCGTGCCGGGACTGGTCCAGGAGGAGGATATCCGGCAGATCGCCCGGATCATCTCCGGCGCGCCGGCCTACTATTTGCAGCAGTACATCCCGACTTTTGTCGCCGATCCGGACCTGGCCGCCCGTCCTCCGTATCCTTCCGAGGTACTGGAACGGTTTCGCGAGATCGCTCGTCCCTTTGTGCAGGAAGTCGGTTTGCGCAATTTGTAGTAGGGAACGGTCCCCCGGCCGGAGGGTAATATCGAACCGGGATTCCCTTTGGTTGCGACCGTTCTACAAGTAGGGGCATGGTGCTTGTCCCGCGTATGCGGGATGCCGTGCCCCTGTCGTATCCTGGGGGGGAAAAAATGGGAATCCTGGAACGTTTTACCGGAATGATCAAAGCGCCGGAGAAAAAGCCCAGCGCGGCCCTGACTTACCGCGTGGTCTTGGGCGCGTTGCTGTCTCTGGTGTCCCGGGCGGACGGCCAGGTAACCGAACACGAACTGCGGGCCAAAAAAGAAATTTTGAACCAGCGGGGATTCTCCAACCCGTCTGAACAACAGGAAATTCTGGAGGCTTCCCACCAGGCCCTGGCAGAGCGCCTGGATTGGGAAGGCTTTACCCGGGAAGTGAACCAGGCCTGCGAATATCCGGAGCGAGTGCGGATGGTCCGGGACCTCTTTTTCGTGGCCTGGGCGGACCATGACCTGGCTAATGCCGAGATCGAGACCATCCGCAAGATCTCCAACCTACTGTGGGTGGAGCACAAGGATTTCATTCAAGCCAAACTCGAGACCAAGCCAAATACTCCGTCAAGGTGACGTTGAAATTTCCGCCTCCGGGGATCCCTGGCTGAAAGCGTATCCCAGTCCAATGCGATGGGCGTTTCCGCCAGCCGTAAAACCGGAAAAGGCGTAATCAAACTGGATACCCTGATAATTCGCGCCTCCACCCACGGTAAAGGTGTCAAGATCATACCCCAGTTTATATCCCGCCCTTAAAAACAAGGTGTTTTGCCAAGCGTATTCCACTCCAATATGCTGGAGGGAATCACTGTCATTGGGGAAGAGGAAATCCACGCCCGCCCGCAAGCCGTGTTCCTGCTGAAACACGCGTTGATAGGCAATGCCTATTCGTAAAGTGGTAGGCATGGCATCCCCTTCCTCGTCATACTGAATTTTCGAACCCACATGCTGGAGAGCGGCGCCGATATTTACGCCCGGCAGGACCGCGTCGCGCATTAAAATGCCCAGATCCACTCCCACCGCGGTTGCCGTGTATTGCTCCACCAAGGTGGAAGACAGCACTTTGATATTCGCGCCGGCATGAAAATTGGGAAGGAATTGCTGGGCATATCCCAGGGTGGCGAGGAAATCATTCTGGGAAATTAAATTTTCGCTGGTGCCATCAAGGTGATTGATTTCCATTTTCGCCCCCAGGGCATTGACCAGACTAAAAGCCAGGGCGCCGGGGCCGGCCCAGGAGACCGGCAGACCGCCCGCTACTAGGGCCTCTTGGTTCTCGAAAATATTAGAGGTATACGAGCTGGTAATGACCGGTGTGGCCAGGCCGGCCAGCCCCGCCGGATTGTAATAAAGGCAATGTATATCTCCGGACAAAGCCGTAAACATTTCACCCATGCCGGCCTGGCGGGCACCGATGGCCGTCTTGAGTGTTTCGCCGCCACTGAGGACTTGGGCATACAAGGGCCCGCACAGCAATAGGCTCGTGAGCAACAGGGTCAAAGTTTTAATAAACATATCAGATCCCTCCTTGAATTCGTAAATTAGGACCATGGGGTCCGCTTTCCGTTATTTGATTACCGCGATTCTTACATAACGATCAATGCCCGGAGCTTGGATATGCACAATGTAGATTCCGGAAGGAACCACTTCTCCGGACTGAACCCTGGCATACCATGCTAGTGTGTGCTGGCCGGGTTGATACTCTTCATTGTCCACCAGGGTCCGTACTAACTTGCCGCGGGTGGTGTAAATTTTTACGGAGATCCGGCCGGGAGTTTCCTGATTAAAGGAAATCAAGGCCGGTTGACTGCTTTTAACGGGATTGAGGATGTTATTGCTGGCCTTGACGTCATTAATTGGAAGCACGATGACCACTGTGGTCGTGGTGGTTGGAGAAGTGATGGGCGCAATCCCGGGCGTTTTAGTAAGCGTCGCGGTGGCGGTAGGCGAGGTGCCGGAGGGAGTCGCGGTCCAGGTGGCGGTGGTGGTAGCGGTAGCGGTAAGTGTAGTGCCGAAAGGCGTGGACGTATAGGTGACTGACGGCGAGAATGTGGGTGTAACCGTGGCGGTTTCGGTGGGGCCGAAAGGCGTGGACGTGGGCGTGACTGAGGCCGTGGCGGTTCCGGTGGTGCCGAAAGGCGTGGACGTGGGCGTGAC
>JAUXBQ010000340.1 GCA_030619365.1 candidate division FCPU426 bacterium
GCAAACAGGATGAATGAAATTAATCGAACCTTCTTAATAATAGTGCGGCATCCCGTCCTCCAAAACCAAAAGAATTGGAAAGGGCAACCTGTAATTTTCCCTCCGGATTGGGTCGTGTGGGATGAAAAGCGTCGGCAAAATTACCAAAACCAATTATCTCTGCATAAATACGGGCGCACCGTTTGCGAGCTTTAGATAAATTTTCCAAAATTAAACTGACGCCACCTTCAGCCATGACAAAACCGCTTCGACCCCTGTCAAAGGGGCGAGAGGCCTTAGTCGGGTCACCATAGTCCTTAATAGCTAAAGCCTTTAACGCTTCAAAACCGCCCAGACCCAAATGTGTAAGGCTGGCTTCAGAAGCGGTGGCAAAGGCCACGTCCACCGTTCCCTGTTTCACCAATTGATAAGCACGGCCTACCACTAAAGCACCGGTGGCGCACGCCGCCACCGGACATTCGACGGGGCCGTTAGCGCCCTGATGCCGTGATATCTCCCCCGCGGCAGTATCCACCGGCTGCTTGATCATAAAATAAGGTTTTACTCCCTTTAAGCCTTGGGCCAAATATTGCGAATAGGTTTCCTCCCACGAGAGCATGCCGCCCATACTGCTTCCAGCTACGACTGCGATTTTTTTAGTCGGATAGTGTTCGTAGACCCATGGTTCTAAGCCGGCATCTCGCTTGGCCATTTCACTGGCAGCAATCGCCAATTGTTGAAAACGGTCCGTTTTTTTGATCTCCTTGGGTTGTATGAAGTCCGTCGCGGAAAAGTTTTTGACCATTCCGATACAACGGACGTTAAGACCTCGGACTTTTTCAAAGTATTGCTCCTTCAAGAATCCGTGAAGATATTCGAATAGGTTTTGCGCGGAAGCATCTTGAAATTTTTGTCGGGCTGACGGCGTATTGCGGGCTTTTTCAAGAAAATCGTTTATCTTCCCGCAAAGAAAGTCGGCAGGGTGTTGCAGCTGCAATTTTTCAATGGATACGATACCCGATTTTCCCTGTTGCAAGGAATCCAGAACCTGAGAAACATTATTTCCAATAGGGGAAAAAACGCCTATCCCGGTGATTACCACTCGCTGCGGCATGATACTTCCTCGTTCAAGAATAGAAATATTTATATTAAATTAAGCAATTTGGCTCAGGTTACATATCCAGCAACTCAAATTTTTATAATATCATATCAACTTTCCAACAGAAATATATAGATATTATGATAAGGTGCAGTTTTCGGTTGCTAATCTACGTCAATGTTATATTCCTTTTTATGAGATAATAAAAGAGACTCATATCGGGATAAGGGATATGATTTCAGATTTATTGTTAGCACACTAACGACCATAAAAACTAAGGAGCCCCAACATGCTGCTGCACCCTAAAAATGAAACCTTTGAACACCTCGATCCCCGATCCCGGGAAATCATGCTGAAGACCGTCGCGTTTTTCGAAAACAAAGGCAAGGAAAAGCTCAAGCACGACGACCATGAGCGGGTCTGGTACGCGGACTTCCTGGCGTTTTTAAAAGAGGAAAAAGTGTTCGCGACCC
>JAUXBQ010000003.1 GCA_030619365.1 candidate division FCPU426 bacterium
GAGTGAGTGTCGGATGAGCAATGCCAAGAAAAAGAAGAACGGAAAAGCCGCGCAGAAACAGGACCTGGATTGGTTCAAGTTCGACGACTGGCTGCGTAGCGTGCGGCCGCTGTCCACGCGTCTGGAGTCCAAGAAACGGCGGTCCTTCGCCGTGCTGGGCCTGGGCAATTTCGGCCGGCACGTGGCCGAGGCCTTGATGCGGGCGCGCACGGAAGTGCTGGCCATTGACCACGACGCCGAGCGCGTGGAGGAGATGTCCGACCTGGTGACCCAGTCGATCACCGCGGACGTCACCGACGTCAAGGCCCTGAGCGCGGCCGGGGTGGAAGGGGTGGACTCGGCCGTGGTCTCCATCGGCGAGAGCATCGAGGCCTCGGTCATGGCGGTCATGATCCTGAAGGAGATGGGTGTGCCCGAGGTCATTGCCAAGGCCACCAACCTCCTGCACGCCAAGGTGCTGGACAAGGTCGGCGCCACGCGCGTGGTGTTTCCCGAGCGGGAAGCCGCCATTGACCTGGTGGGTGAGCTGACCGCCGTCAGCGTCCTGAACTATTTCCAGCTGGCCGAGGGCATCTCGGTGGTGGAAGTGCCCGTGCCCCACGACCTGGTCGGGAAAACCATCCGGGAGACCGAGCTGCGTTCCAAATTCAACGTGAACGTGATCGCGCTCAAACACCGTCGCCTGGAACTGGACAAAGAAGGCATGGGGCACGAAAAAGCGTACTACGACGTGTTAATCACGCCCGACCACGAAGTCAGCAAGGACGACACCCTGGTCATAGTGGGCCGCGACGAAGACCTGAAAAAACTCGACCGCCTGCAAACCGGCTAACCCTAAGGGCGCGGACGGACCTCCGTTCGCGCCCGTTTTTTCCGGAAAACCTTCCCTCAAGCCCAACCCGGTTTCTTTCGATACTTCTGATAGCCGCGGGCGCATGCCCGGCTGCTCCGCCTCGTGTGGTGAAACGTGGGAGTCAAAGCAGGTGATGACAATGGGTAAAAAAATCCGAAAAAAGGCAACAAAAACGCCGCCGGTCGCGCCGTGGCCGCCGTTTCCGGTGGCTTCCAGCGTCCAGTCCGAAAAGGACGCTACGGACGCACACGGTCAGGGCTACCTGAAAATGCGGCGGATCCTGGAAGAACAGGAGACCCGCATACGCCAACTCGAACAGGAAATAGTCTCCTGCAATCAGGAAAACGAAAAAATCACTGCCGAGAACCGCAGGCAGAACGAAGAGTTCAGGCGGTTGAACCAAAGTCTGGACCAAAACGGGAAGAACCGGACGCGGGAATTGCAGGAGACCACGGAAAAACTGGAACAGCAGAATCTGGAATTGCAGGAGCTTAGCGAGAGCAAGGAAGCCATGATGCACATGATTGTGCACGATTTAAAAAATCCCCTGACCACGGTCATGGGCGCGCTCTGTTTATCGCAAAACAAACGCTTCGAGTTTGATCCCGGCCTGCGCGAGCTGCTGCTGGGCGCTCACGTCCAGTCCATCAAGCTGCGCGCCATGATCGATGACATCTTGACCATCAGCCAGCTGCGCTCCCAGGAATTTACCGCCCAAGCCGTTCCCACGAACCTGGTCAGCCTGATTCAACAGAGCGTGATGCTCATGGACACCATTAAAAGCCTCAAGACGGTTACCCTTCGCTTTGAGTCCCGGAGGCCGGAAGTGGTGGCGGACATTGATTATCCCATGGTGGAGCGGGTGCTGAATAATTTAATCAACAACGCTCTGAAATATGCGCCCCGGGAGAGCGAGATTCTGGTGGAACTGGACACCGACGACGCCTGGGCACGCATCGCGATTTCCAATCAGGGTGAGGCTATTCCCAAAGCCGCGCATGCCAAAATTTTCGAACTTTTCGGCCGTGCCAAGCCGCAGGATAAAACCATCCAGGGCACGGGCCTGGGCCTGGCCTTTTGCAAACTGGCGGTGGAAGCGCACGGCGGCGGGATTCAGGTGGAATCCCCGCTGCCGGAGCTGGACCATGGCGCCCGGTTTGTTTTTACCCTTCCGCTGCATACCGATCCGTAAGGAACAGGCATCCTGCATTCGCTGTAGGGAACAGGCATGCCTGTTCCCTACTCCTGCTTAAATTTTATTCGCCCTGCCGGACGGAAATTGATATAATAATGAAACAATACAGCCGGATTACGGCCAGCAAAGGCCGAGACCGTGATTTCGGTGAAGGGGCGCACTTCCCCATGCCCAAGACTTTTCGCAGGAGTGCTGACCTTTGGATTTCCGACACCTCTGTCTGCTTTTAACGCTGTACTTGGCCGGATGCGCGGTTCTGCCCCTGGCGGATGAGCCTCCCCACCGGGAATATGCCGAGTGGCCACTCGCCAACTGCGAAGAGGGCATGGACGATCCGCACTACTGGATCAAGAAGTTTATGTTCAAGGATCAATTACTGCTCACGTCCAAACAAATTCAAGCCATTAATAAATCCAACTATTCCCGCGGCCTGCTGACCGACGTCTTCTCCAACCAGCTCTGGGACTACGACTATCAGGAAGTCGACCGCCCTGGCGAGGACAATCCCGAGGGGGAGTGGAATTTAAGCCAACCATCGCAATATAGCCCCGGGGGGCTGGAAGGGTATACGCTCTACACCTACCTGAAGGATGAAACCGCGCGCATCAAGCGCAAAACCCGCTACGACAGCGAAGGCTGGCCGGTGACCCGCCGGGACTTCGACGCGCTGGATGAAAACCTGAACCTCTCCAGCCTGCGCGAAAATAATCCCCTGGCCTACGGCCTGACCCGGCGGCGCACGGACGTACGTTACTATCCCACCGAACAATTGATTACCGGCAAACGCTGGAACGTGGATTTCGACATTCTACAAGTTACCGCCATCCGGGCGCATCAGCCGCTGGCGATCCTGCACATCAGCCGGGACAAAGCGTGGTTTTTCGTGGTAACCGCGTTTTGCCGCGGCTGGGTCAAGCGCGAGGACGTGCTGGAAAACTGCAAGCCTCGCGCTATCCGGCAATATCTCAAGTCTGACCGGTTTTTGGTCGTCACCGGGCACCAAGCCCAAGCCGTGTGGGCGCCGGGCACCACAGCCGTGGCCGAAACCTTTTACCTGGGTACGGTTTGCGCGCTGGAGAGTAAAAGCGCCGGGTATTACACGGTCCAGCTGCCCGTCCGGGCCCGGAACGGTTCGATCCAGACGCGCCGGGCGTATTTTAAGCGCAACGCGCCGGTGCACGAAGGCTTTTTACCCTGCACGCCCCGCATGATTTGCCGGCAGGCCTTCAAGCTGCTGCACCATCCTTATTCCTGGGGCGGACGAGGGGAACACCGGGATTGTTCCCAATTCATGATGGATTTATACGCCACCCTGGGCATCGTCTTGCCGAGAAACTCATCCGCGCAAGGACGCGTGGGCCAGGGCCGGTTTAGTTTTTCCGCGCGAAACACTGTGCGACAGCGCCGGGCGGAGCTGGACGGGTTGAACCAGCCGGTCCTGCTCCAGTTCCCGGGGCATATTATGCTGTATCTGGGCCGGGAAGGAGAGCACTACTACGCGATTCATGATATCTGGGCGTACCGCGTCCTGGAAAAACCCGGACAGGACAGGAAGATCATTATCGGCAAAATTGTGGTTTCCGACCTTTCCCTGGGCGAGGGCAGCACCCGCGGCTCCCTGTTGGAACGCCTTACCACCATCAATTTGCTGCGCCCGTGAACAACCCCCGTTAGCGAAGCGAAAAAAGAAAGAAGGGACTTGTAAAAATATTTATGAAAAACCCATTGTGCGCCAAGGCCTGGTTGCTGTGCGGGCTGCTGCCCGGATTGCTGGCGGCCGCTTCTCCGTTGCGGATTGTCGAGGGCCCGGCCACCCTGCCGCATGTGACTTCGGAGCAAAGGACCGTTGACTATTGGATTTCCCGCCTGCCGGAGCCTGACCGGGTCTTAGGGGACAGGCAGCAACTCGCGGACCAAGAGCGACAATGGATGTCACAGGGGAACCTCCTGGACATCTGGTCCCTGCCGGATGCCATATCCCGGGGCCGTCTGCGCGAATGGCTAACCGGTGATTTTTCCTATTTGGAGCGGGTAGGCCGCTATGCCCCGGACGGCCGGTCCCTGGGGAAAAAGGACTACGCGGACATCAAAAAAAACGTGAACCAGGGCGCTCTGGCAGGGTCCAATCCCTGTGGCTGGGGCCTGACCCTGCGGCGTACGGCGCTCCGGCTTTTTCCCACAAACCAAATTATTACGGCCAAGCCGAGGAACGTGGAATTCAACGTGCTGCTGCACAGCGGCTTGCGCCTGGCCGAACCGCTGGCGCTGCACCACCTGAGCCAGGACAGCCAATGGATTTTTGTGTCTTCCCAGGTCGGCTGCGGGTGGGTTGCGGCACAGGACGTCGGTCGCGTGGCCAACCGCCAGGAGCTCTGGTCTCATATCCAGGTATCGTCGTATATCGTCTTGACGCCGGAAGCCCGGTTCCAGGATCAGGCCGGGCAGCCGCTCCCGGACTCCGGCCGCATGGGCTGCCGCTTGGCCGCCAGTGATGTTGGGACGGATTGGCTGGCCTATCCCCGCCGCCGGGCGGACGGGAGCTTGTTTTTTATTCCCGTGTCCCCCATGACTCCGGAGAGCGTGCGGCCCGCGCAGCGGGCCTGCACGCCGCGGAACATCCTGGGGCAGGCCTTTCTGCTCCTGGATCAGGAATACGGCTGGGGGGGAGGAAGCGGATATGGCGATTGCTCGGAGTTCACCCGGCGGGTGGGGCTAAGTTGCGGGCTCAACCTGCCGCGCAGCACTTCCGCCCTGCGCCGGGCCCTCCGTGGTCGGGCGTTGCCGCGCAAGCCGGCGGCCAAGACTCAAGACTTGCAGAGACTGTGGGGCGGCGAAACCCTGCTGTTTATGCCTGGGCACGTTATGCTGGTGCTGGGGAAGGAATCCGGACGTACGTACGTCATTCATAATTTATACGGCATTCACGGCCAAGACGCGGAAGGCGACCTGATTCGCCGCGTGGCCCGCGTGGTGGTTTCGGATTTGTCTCTGGGGCAAGGCAGCCGCAAGGGATCTCTGCGCCAGCGCGTTGACCGGGTCCTCATCCTCGGACCCGGACTTGACAAGTAGAACAAATTTGCATACATTGATCAAAAAAACATCTGAGCCCGGACAAAATGGGTGTCAATTCTGTCAAGAATTTCTCCGGGAAACCCTCGCCGGCGTGGCGCCGGCCAGACCACGTTGGCCAACGTTTAGGAGGATCGCATGGACAAAGACATTCGCGCGTTGAACGAGAAAGTGAAAAAAGAGAGCGTTCTGGTGGAGACGCTCCGGGAAGAAATCGGACACGTCATTGTGGGGCAGCACCAGCTGGTGGACAGCCTCTTGATCGGATTGCTGGCCGACGGCCATCTGCTGCTGGAGGGTGTTCCCGGGCTGGCCAAAACCCTGGCCGTGAAAACCCTGTCCGACTGCCTGGACGCCAAATTTCAGCGGCTCCAATTCACGCCCGACCTGCTGCCCGCAGATCTTATCGGGACCATGATTTATAATCCCAAAGGGGACGGGTTTTCGGTCAAGAAAGGGCCGATCTTCGCCAACATAATCCTGGCGGACGAAATCAACCGGGCACCGGCCAAGGTGCAAAGCGCTTTATTGGAGGCCATGCAGGAACGCCAGGTGACCATCAGCGACCGGACCTATCCCCTGGAAGAGCCCTTCCTGGTGTTGGCCACCCAAAATCCCATTGAACAGCATGGCACCTATCCGCTGCCCGAAGCGCAAGTGGACCGCTTTCTGCTTAAAATCAAAATCGGATATCCCAATCGCGAGGAAGAGAAGGAAATATTGCGGCGCATGACCGGCGGCCAGACCCCCAGCGCGCGAAAACAGGTGAGCATCAAGGACATTTTAAAAGCGCGAAGACTCGTGGAGCAAATCTACGTGGATGATAAAATGCAGAATTATATCATCGATCTGGTCTTCGCCACGCGCGAACCCGAGCAGGCCGGGCTGAGCGAGTTGAAAGACCTTATCGCCTACGGCGCTTCGCCCCGGGCCACCATCGGCCTGACCCTGGCTGCCAAGGCCTACGCGTTTCTGGCCGGGCGAGGCTTCATTACGCCCGAGGACGTGAAAACCGTGGGGCTCGACGTGCTGCGGCACCGCCTGATTGTCACCTACGAAGCCGAAGCCGAACAGGTCAGCTCGGAGAATATCGTGCAGTCCATCTTTGACGGTATTGAAGTTCCGTAGGGGCGAGGTTATCGCGCCCTCGGGGGGCGTGTAGGGGCGGGTTTTAAACCCGCCCCTACGGAATGATATGACAAGGATTATTGACAGCCTATGCTACCCAAGGAAATCATTGCGAAAATCAAGCGCCTGGAGATCCGCACTGGCCGCATGGTCAATGAAATCTTCGCGGGCCAGTACGAGAGTGTGTTCAAGGGCCGCGGCATGGAATTCGACGAGGTGCGCGAATATCTGCCCGGAGACGACATCCGCTCCATTGACTGGAACGTAACGGCCCGCACCGGGCACCCCCACGTGAAAAAATTCATAGAGGAGCGGGAGTTAAACATCATGCTCCTGGTGGACCTGTCCGCCTCCCAGCGCTTCGGCACCCGGGTCCAGACCAAATCCGACCTGACGGCCGAAATCGCAGGCGTACTGTCCTATACGGCCATCAAAAACAACGACCGCGTGGGCCTCCTGCTCTTCACCGATCAGGTGGAAAAGTTTATTCCGCCGGCCAAGGGCAGCACGCACCTCTCCAGGATTCTGCGGGAGGTGCTGTACGCCGAGCCCCAAAGCCGGGGGACCAATTTCAATCCCGCCCTGGAATATCTCAACGAAGTGATCAAGCGCCGCTGCATCGTGTTTCTGCTTTCTGATTTTCACGCGCCGGACTTCGCGCGGGCGCTGGGCGTGACCAACCGCCGGCACGATGTCATTGCCATTGAGATTCGCGATCCCCGGGAGGAGGCCCTGCCGGCTATTCCGTATTGGGCGGTAGCGGACCTGGAGAGCGGGACCAGCCGGTTGGTTCCCACCGGTTCAAAGGCTGTCCGGAAAGATTTTCAAAAGCAGCGCGAGCAGGAACGCCGCCAACGGGCGGATATGCTGAAAAAACTACAGGTGGACTGTATTGAACTACAGACCGGGCGCTCTTACGTCGAACCCTTGATTAAATTTTTCCGGATGCGCGCGCGGCGGTTTCATTAATACCTGGCTGCCGGTGGAGAAGGGAAACGCATGCTGAACAAAATCGCGGTGATCTTGTTGCTCGGGCTCGGGCTGTACGCCGGCCCGGCGTGGGCCCTGCGCATGGAAGTCGGCGAGGCCGGCGGCGCCACACCGGCTGCGAGGTCAATGATCGCGGCCAAACGGCAACCGCCCCTGACCGTCAGCCTGCATCCGGTGACCCGCCAGCCCCGGGTGGGCGAACCTGTGGTGATCGAGGTGAAAGTACTCTCCCAGCCGGGCGTGGAGGTCCCTCCGATTGAGTACCCGAAGGAACTGGGAGACTGGGAAGTGCTCGCGGCCAAGGCCGGCGAGCGACGCAGGGTCGAAGATCATTTTACGCGCGTGGACCGGCTGACCCTGAGAACCTTTGTCGCCGGCGAGGTGGAAGTTCCGAGGCTGGTCCAGCCGTACCGTGGTCCGGACCACCGGCCCGGGGAATTCCGATCAGCGCCGCTGACCCTGAAAGTGGATCCCGTGCCCCCGCAGTCCGGGGATCAGCCGGGACGCATCCGCGGGCTCAAGAGCCCACGGGGCATGTTCTCGCCCTGGTGGGTGGCCGCGCTGGCCCTGCTCCTGGCCGCAGCCGTTGGCGTCGTGTGGTGGCTGCGCTCGCGGAAACGGCCGGAGACCAGCCTCCCGTCCCAGCCGGCCTTGTTGCCGGAAGTCGTGGCCCGGGAGCGTCTCGCTGCGCTGCGCGCTTCCAACCATTGGGTGGAAGGCCGGTTCAAGACCTACTACAGCGAGTTGTCGGATATTTTGCGGCGGTATCTGGAAAGCCGCTTTCAGGTGACCGCCCTGGACCTTACCACGCCTGAATTGATGCGCGCCTTGAAAAAGAGCCGTCTGAAGCTTACGGAAAAGAACCTGATCCGGGAGATCCTGGATCAGAGCGACATGGTCAAGTTCGCGAAATTCCAGCCCCAGGAAAAAGACGCGCAAACGGATTGGGCAAAGGTCAGCCAAGTGGTGGAGAGCACCACGCCGTCGGCCCAGCCGGTGGCCGCAGGCGAGGGCGCATGAGACTGGCCGATCCCTGGTGGCTCTTGCTGCTGCTGCCCGTGGCCGCGCTCGGCGTTTTACTCTGGGTTCGCGCCCGCCGCCCGGAGGGAATGCCTTTTCCCGAGCAACAGGGGCTGGACCGGGCCATTCCGCCCGCCCGCTTCGGGCCGGACGAAATTCTGGGCGCGTTGATTATTCTGGGTCTCGGCTTGGCCGTGGTGGCCCTCTCCCGGCCGCAACTGGGTCTGCGCACCGAGCAGATCACGGGCAAGGGCGTGGATATTGTTTTATGCCTGGACACCTCGGGATCCATGCGCTCCGTGGATTTCAAACCGCAGAACCGGCTCGGCGCGGCCAAGGAGACGGCGATGAAGTTCATTCAAAACCGTAAGCAAGACCGCCTGGGATTGGTGGTGTTTGGCGGTACCTCCCTGACCGTGTGCCCGCTAACCTCGGATAAAAAAGCCTTGCTGGAGTTCATGCGCCACGTGCGGATTGACATGACCGGCGTGGACGGCACGGCCATCGGCATGGCGCTGGCCACCGCGGCCGATCGCTTGCGGGAATCCCAGGCCGCCAGCAAAGTGATTATTCTCCTGACCGACGGGCGCAACAACATGGGCGAGATCAATCCCCTGACCGCGGCCAAGGCGGCCGCGGCCCTGGGTATCAAAGTTTACGCGATCGGCGCCGGCTCGGCGCAAGGAGGACTGATGCCGTACCCGGACCCCTTATTCGGCACGCGTTACGTAAGGACGCACGACACCCTGGATGAAAACATGCTCCGCCGGGTGGCCGGGGCCACGGGAGGCCTGTATTTTCGCGCCAAGGACGTGCGCGGGCTGGAGACCGTTTTTAGCCGGATTAGCGATCTGGAAAAAAGCGAGTATAAAATCGTGGAGTTCACGAATTATCGCGATTTGTATTTTGGCTGGCTGGCCGCGGCCTGGGGGTTGCTCGCCCTGGCCGGGATGCTGCGCCTGACAATTTTTCGCCGTCTGCCTTAAGGCGGGCGCGCGGTTAGACTGGGAAAGGGGTTGCCATGCAGTTTACGCAGCTGACGGTTTTTTACCTGACCATACTGGCCCTGCCGCTCGCCTTGGCTGCCCTGGCCTGGTGGGCTGCCTGGCAACGGCAACAGGATCTAAAAAAGGTGGGGGATCCGCAGCTACTGAACCAGATGCTGCGCCACTTGTCACCAACCCGTCGCGGATTGCGCGGCGCGGCATTCATGCTGGGCTTGTTTCTGCTGGGCCTAGCCTTGGCCGGGCCCCAGTACGGCGTGAAAATGGTGGAGGTGAGCCGCCAGGGGCTGGACGTGATCATTGCCCTGGACGTGTCCCGCTCCATGCTGGCCGAGGACATAGAGCCGAACCGCCTGGCCCGGGCGCAGCAGGAACTGGCCGCGCTGATCGACAGCCTGCGGGGCGACCGGGTGGGCGTAATCGCGTTTGCCGGTTCCGCGCACGTGGCCTGCCCCCTGACCACGGACTACGCGGCCGCAAAAATGTTTTTAAAGTACCTGACCCCCAACTCGGTGCCAACCGCGGGCACGGCCCTGGGACAAGCCATCCGGCGGGCGGTTTCCATTTTTCCGGAAGGCGGGGAAGGCTACCGGGTGCTGGTGTTGCTCACGGACGGCGAGGACCACGATTCCCAGGCCTTGGCCGCGGCCGAAGCGGCCAAGGCCGCGGGCGTAAAAATATTAAGTATCGGGTTCGGCACGCCGGCTGGCGAACCCATTCCGGTGCAGGGGGCAAGCGGCCAGGTGAGCGGATATCTCAAGGACAGCCAGGGCCGAACCGTGGTCTCGCGGCTGGACGAAGCCACGCTGCAGAAAATCACACAAATCACCGGCGGCGCGTATTGGCCGGCGCACCAGGGAGGCCTGGAGGCCGACGCGCTGGCCCGGCTTATCGGCCGCATGCAGAAACGGGACGTGTCAGCCGGCCAGTATGGCGCTCAGGAAAACCGGTATCAATTTGTGCTGGTGCCGGCGCTGTTGGTGCTCCTGCTGGGTTTCTGGCTGCCATTACGGCGTAGGGCCTGGTTGCTGCTGCTGCCCTGGCTGATCCTGGTCGCGAATCCGGCCTCGGCGGACACGGCCGGCGCGGTCAACCAGGGCAACCGGGACTATAAAAAAGGGAAATATGAGGAAGCCCTGAAAAAATATCAAGACGCCAAAATCAAAAATCCACGCGAACCCATCGTGGATTATAATATGGGCAACGCGTACCATCATCTGGAACAGGCGGAAGATGCCGAGAAAGCCTACGAGCGGGTGCTCAAGGGGAAAAAACGGGCTTTACAAGCCCGTACTTGGTACAATCTGGGCAATACCTATTTCCGGCAACAAAAATATAAAGAGGCGATTGCAGCCTACCGCCAGGCGCTGAAAATAAAACCCCGGGACCAGGATACGATATATAATCTGGCCCAGGCCTTGTATCTTCTGAAAAATCCGCAGGCAGCGCAGCAGCATAAGAAAGAGCAAGAGGAAAAATCACAACAACAACAAAAACAATCCTCCGGCAAGTCGGATCAGGATCCGGCGAAAGCCTCCGGCCAAAAGTCGGCAGACCCGCAAAAAGGGCCGGATGACCGGGGCGAAACCAAGGCCAAAGATGGCGAGACCCAGGATACGCCGAAGGAAGCCAAGCCGGCCCGGCCCCGGCCCGGCGAAATGAGCAAGCAAGAGGCCGAGAACATTTTAGACGCCGTTCGGGAATCGGAACAGGCTGCCCGTGAAGCGCAAAAAGAAAAAATGCCGAATCCGGTCCGGGAAAAGGGGCGGCCCGATTGGTAATTATCCCGCCAGAGGGCGGTGCGGGGTGGGGATGACAGTCAAATGAGTCAGGCGGCAAACAAAAAAATCAGAGCATGGCTGTCGGGCATTGCCGCGTGCGCGGTGCTCCCGGTGTTTTTCGCGAATCCGGCTTGGGCCCAGGAGGTGCAGATTAGCGCGCGCCTCACTCCCCAACAGGCCGCGGTGGGCCAGCCCCTGCAATTGGTGGTGATCATTTCCGGGAAAGCCAGCATCAACGCCCAGCCGCAGCTGCCCGATCTGCCCGCTTTTCAAGTCTCCCGCGGAGGCCGCTCCTCGAATTTTTCCTTTGTCAACGGGAAGATTTCCTCTTCGCTGAGTTATACGTACGTACTGGTGCCGAGGCAGGCGGGAAAATTCACCATCGGTTCCATTACTCTGGAGCACGCGGGCAAAATTTATTCCACCCAGCCGCTCGCGGTCAGCATCAGCGGTTCGGGCCAGGCGGCGCCACCGGCCCTGCAGCAACCCGCGCCCTCGCAGGCACCGCAGTCCCCGCCCCGGGCCGCCCAAACCGGGGACGCCATGTTTATCACCACCGAGGTGGACCGGCGGGAGGTGTACGTGAACGAGCCGGTAATGCTCAGCTTCAAGTACTATACCCGTATTGCGCCGCTTTCCCAGCCGCAATACCAGGCACCGGAGACCAGCGGGTTTTGGTCCGAGGACCTGCCGCCCCAGCGGGAATACACCAGCGTGCTGAACGGACAAACCTACCGCATCACGGAAATCAAGACCGCGCTTTTTCCCACCGCAGCCGGAACGCTGACTATTGGTCCGGCCCGCCTGCAGGTGCATCTGCAGGATTTTCAGAGGCGCGGTGGCGACCCCTTTAATGATATCTTTTCCCGAAACTTTTTTTCCCGGGGGCGGCAGGCAGAACTGCGAAGCCAGCCCATCAAGATCCAGGTCAAATCCCTGCCGAGCCAGGGGAAGCCGGGTGATTTTTCCGGAACCGTGGGCAAGTGGTCCCTCTCGGCCAAGCTGGACCGCCGCGAGGCCAAGGTCGGCGAAGCCGTAACCCTGGAAATCAGAATTTTTGGGGAAGGGAACGTGAAATCCGTAGGCAAACCGGATTTGCCGGTATTGACCGGGTTTAAGGTCTATGAAACGGTCTCCTCCTCGGAAGTGCAGAAAAAGAACGACCAGGTGCGCGGCGTGAAGATCTACCGCACCCTGTTGCGGCCCGAAGTCACCGGCACCTTGACCGTGCCGCCCATTACCTACAGTTATTTCAATCCGGACACGCGCAAATATGAAAAAGTACAGGTGCCGGCGCTCAACCTGAAAGTGCTGCCTGGCGAGATCCGGGCGGCTGTTCCGCTTGACCCGGCGAGCGCAACGACCGGAGAGGGTGTCAAGGTCGTGGCCCGTGATATCCGTTATTTGAAAACCAAGCTGCCTTTGCAGCGGCCCGCCCGGCCGCTGCCCGCTTGGCTTCTCATCAGCGGTTTTTTGCTGCCCCCCCTGGCCGTGCTGGGAATCTGGGGCTGGCAGCGCCACCAGGACCGGCTTTTGGCTGACCCCCGTTACGCGCGGCGGCGGCGGGCCGACCAAAGTGCTTGGCGGGCGCTACGGCAGGCGCGCCGGGCCCGCCTGCGCGGAGAGGGAAAAAAGTTCTACAGCCTGCTGGCCCAGGCCCTCGCCGGATATTTGGCCGACCAATTGGGCGTTTCCCGCTCGGGGATCACCCAGCGTGAAATTCTAAGCCGCCTGCGGGAGAAAGGGGCGGACGAAGGGCTGACCGGGAATTTAAACGCCCTGTTTGACGAGTGCGATTTTGCGCGTTTCGCACCCAACGAACCGCCGGGCACTGAGACCGAGAAACACGAGCAACAGGCCGAAGCCTTATTAACGCAACTCAACCGGATATTGACCCGGAGGGGCAAGGCATGAGAACGCTGCTGTCGGTTTTAACCACCCTCTGCCTGCTCGCACCGGCCTGGGCCGGGGAAGCCAAGCCCGGGGCCTGGGAAGAAAAGGCCGCCCTAGCCCGCGCCGCCTATGACGCGAGCGACTATACGCAGGCCCTGGCCCACTATGAGGAGTTGCTGGCGGCGGGCCTCACCAGCGCGGATTTGTATTACAACCTGGGCAACACGGAATTTAAAAACAGCCGTCTGGGCCGGGCAATCGCCTACTACCGCCGGGCCGCGCAAATGTCCCCCGGAGACGAGGATATCCGCTATAATCTAAACTTCGCCCGGAACCTGGTTAAAAGGCCGCCGGACAAAACCGGCGCCTTGACCCGGTTGGGCAAAACCGGTTTTCGGTGGTCTGCCGGCCAGACCCTGGCCGTGGCCGCTTGGGTGTGCTATGTATTGCTGGCCATTGTGGCGGGCGGGCTCATCCTGCGCCGCGGACAAGGCCTGCTCTTGCGCTGGACCGCCGCGCTGATTGGCATCACCTTTATCTTTCTCGCGACCTGGGCCTCCCTCCGGATCACGGCGGACAGGACCGTGAACTGGGGCGTCATCGTCGTCAATCAGGCCGAGGCCCGGAACGGTCCGTCTTCGGACTTTGAAGTCGGGTTCAAAGTGCCGGTCGGGCGCGAGGTCCGCATTTTAGGACAGGAAGGGAGCTGGATCGCCATTGGTCTGACGCCGGAAGGATATAAAGGCTGGATCCAGGACAAGGAGATCTGGCCGGACGGGCCATAGCCGAAGGGCAAGACAGGAGGGGGAATTGAAAACATTTCTACATTATATATATAGGCGTCTGAGCAGCTGGCCGCCTCCCTGACGGCCGCCCTGAAATGGGGAGTTATTGCATTTTCGCTGATTGTCATTTTTGTTTTCTTCTTTCGACGCCTATTATCGAAAAAAAACCTAAAGGAGCGTGCGGCATGAAATGTGAAACCCCTATGGGGGGTATGTATTTTGTGGCTTTTATCGGCGCGGCGGTCTTTTTTATTCAGCAATCTTCGGGGTTCTGGAGCGGGGTCTGGGGGATTATCAAAGCCCTGGTCTGGCCGGCCATCCTGGTCTATCGCCTGCTGATCTACCTCGGGTAAAAAAACAGCCACCAAGGCACGAAGAAATGAACTTTTACTTAGTAAAACCTTTTTGGTGCCTTGGCGGCCCGAATATTTTTCCGCACGGATATCACACACAATAAAAAACCCTTTAATAATAGTCTTTTTTATCTTTCTTAGTGTCTTAGTGCCTTAGTGGCGATTCTTTTCTTTGAGTTGTTCTAGGATTGACAATCCCAAATGCCTGCCGTATAGTGTTCTCCCTTGAAGCCCTTGCGGGACCTTCAGGGAAAAGGGGGAAATATTATGTTAAAATTCGACAAAACCCGTCGGACACTCATGCGGGAAGAGTATAATTACCAACTCCAGGACCTGCAGGAGCCAAATCTCTACCGCGACATCTATACCTACGAAATGCCGCCGCTCCTTTGCTTCAACCACCGCGTTTCGCCACTCATGCCCGCCGAGGATATCTGGATCACGGACACCACCTTCCGGGACGGTCAGCAGGCCCTGCCGCCGTTCTCGGCGGACCAGATCGTGCACCTGTTTGATCTCATGCATAAAATGTCCGGGCCCAACGGCATTATCCGCCAATGCGAATTCTTTCTCTACACGGACAAGGACAAGGAAGCGGTCCGGCGCTGCCAGGAACGCGGCCATGAATTTCCCGAAGTCACGGGCTGGATACGGGCCAAAAAAGAGGACCTGCAGATCGTCAAGGAAATGGGGCTCCGGGAGACCGGTATTCTTACTTCAGCCTCGGATTATCACATCTTCAACAAACTGAAAAAGACCCGCAAGCAGGCGTTGGAGGGATATCTGGACATCGTGCGCAGCGCTTTGGATTTGGGGGTCATTCCTCGCTGTCATTTCGAGGACATTACCCGGGCCGATTTTTACGGTTTTGTCATACCTTTTGCCCAGGAACTGATGCGCCTGTCCCGCGAATCAGGCATTCCCGTAAAAATCCGGGCGTGCGACACCCTGGGTTACGGCGTGAGCATTCCCGGCGTCATGCTGCCCCGCAATGTGAACGGCATTATCTACGGTCTGACCAAGTACGCCGGCGTGCCCTCGGAACTGCTGGAGTGGCACGGGCATAACGACTTCTACCGTGGCCTGACCAACGCCGTGGACGCCTGGCTCTACGGCGCGTCGGCCGCCAATGGCTCCCTGCTGGGCATCGGCGAGCGCACGGGCAACACGCCCATCGAGGCGCTAATGATCGAGTACATCGGCCTGCGCGGTGAGACCGACGGCATGGATACCTCGGCCATCACCGAAGTGGCCGAGTATTTCCAGAAGGAAATGAACTATAAAATCCCGGATAACCAGCCCCTGGTAGGCGCAAACTTCAACGTGACCCGGGCCGGGATTCACGCCGACGGGTTGATGAAGGACCAGGAAATTTATAATATTTTCGATACCAAAAAGATCCTGAACCGGGCGGTGGACATCGGCATTACCGACAAATCCGGCGTGGCCGGCATTGCCTACTGGATCAACGCCCGTTTGGAAATCCCCGAGAAACTCAGAGTCGGGAAAAAGGATCCGGGCGTGGTGACCATAAAGGAATGGGTTGACGAGGAATACAAGAACGGTCGCATCACCGGCATTTCGGACAACGAGATGTGGGAGCAGGCCCGGATTCACTTTTCCGAGTGGGTGGGCGTGGCCCACCACCAAAGAAGGTAAGCGTGCCGGGCCTGGCCTATTCGCCCCCGACCTCCGGAACGCCCATTGTCTGGAAAGCTCAGCGGCTGCAGGTTCCCGACCGGCCGATTATTCCTTTCATTGAAGGCGACGGCATCGGTCCGGATGTCTGGGCCGCGGCGCGGCGCGTCCTGGACGCGGCCGTGGACCGCGTTTACGGCGGCCAGCGCCAAATCCAGTGGATGGAAATCCTCTGCGGCGAAAAGGCCGTGAACGCCAAGGTCTCGGCCCTTCCCGAGGAAACCCTGGAGGCTATCCGCACCTTTCGCGTGGCTATTAAAGGCCCGCTCACCACGCCGGTGGGTGGAGGGTTTCGCTCCCTCAACGTCAGCCTGCGGCAGCGCCTGGATTTATACGCCTGTGTGCGCCCGGTCCGCTACTATGCCGGCACGCCGGCGCCGGTCAAGCACCCGGAAAAATTAAACGTTGTCATCTTCCGGGAAAATACCGAAGACGTGTATGCGGGCCTGGAGTGGCCGTCAGGCAGCGAGGAAGCGCGCCGGTTGGCGGAATTCGTGACCCGCGAATTGAAAGCGCCCGTTAATCCCGAGGCCGGACTCGGACTCAAGCCCATCACCCGGGTAAACACCCAGCGCCTGGTCCGGGCCGCGATCCGCTACGCCATCGACCACGGCTGTCCCTCCGTGACCCTGGTGCACAAAGGCAACATCATGAAATTTACCGAGGGGGCTTTCCGGGATTGGGGCTACGAGGTGGCGGCCGCGGAGTTCGGCGACCAGACCGTCACGGAAAAAGATCTCTGGGACAAATACGACGGGAAAATGCCCGCCCAGCGGGTGCTGATCAAAGACCGGATCGCGGACGCCATGTTCCAGCAGGTGCTGCTGCGGCCGGATGAATATTCCGTGATTGCCACACCCAACCTGAACGGCGACTATCTTTCCGACGCTTGCGCCGCGCAGGTGGGCGGTCTCGGCCTGGCGCCGGGCGCCAATATCGGGGACGGCGTGGCCCTGTTTGAAGCCACACACGGCACCGCGCCCAAGTACGCCGGCCAGGACAAGGTCAATCCCGGCTCGCTCATTCTCTCGGGCGGGATGCTCCTGGAGCATCTTGGCTGGGGGGAGGCGGGGGCGGCGGTTCAGCAGGCTCTGGAAAAAACCATTCTGAGCCGGGTGGTCACCTACGACCTGGCCCGGCAACTGGAAAACGCCCAGGAGGTTCGCTGCAGCGTTTTTGCGGAAAAAATAGTAGAGAACCTGGCGTCCTTGGCATAAAATTATTTCAGTTCCCGCGTCCGGTTGGTTCCTGGTCAATGAGCCCGGGAACCGGACCACGCAGCGTACCGCAACCCACGCACCATAGTCCACAAAGGAATGAATTCGCATGCCGCCAAAAAAAAACCATTCTGATATGGAAAAACAGCACCGTGCCACCGCCCGCCCGGCGACCGGCGTACCGGAGGTACTGAAACTGCTGGAGGCCCTGGCCCGCACAGTAGAGTCCCTGCAGCAAGAAGTCCGGGAGACGCATTTCACCCTGGAAATGCGCCTGGAAAATCTGGAACTGCGCGTGGCTGAAATCCAGGCCGAACTCACGCGGAAGAAAAATCGAGGCGTTGCCGAACATTCTTCCTCTCATCACTAGCCGGCCCACCCGCGGCCAAAGCGGCCGCGCGGTCCCGAGCATATACGGAGGCTGACATGGGACGAAAAATCACCGTGATCGGGGCCGGTCATGTCGGCGCCTCGGTGGCGCAGCAGGTCCTGGCCCAGCAGTTGGGGGACGTGGTCCTGGTCGACATCGCCGAGGAGCTGGCGCAGGGTAAGGCCCTGGATCTCAACCAGGCCGGTTCCGTGCTGGGGTTTACCGGCCAGGCGGTGGGCACGGCCAAGTTCGAGTACACCATTGACTCGGACATCATCATTGTGACCGCCGGCTCGCCCCGCAAGCCCGGCATGAGCCGGGACGACCTTCTGAAAATCAATTTTGACATCGTGCACACTGTGGTAGGCCACGCGGTCTCCGCCTCACCGGAAGCCATTATTCTGGTGGTGACCAATCCACTCGACGCCATGACCTACGCGGCCTGGCGCACGTCCGGGTTTCCCGCCCAACGGGTGATCGGTATGGCCGGGGTGCTGGACTCCGCGCGCTTCCGCTTGTTCCTGGCCGAGGCGCTGGGCGTGTCCGTGCACATGGTGGAAGCCATGGTGCTGGGCGGACACGGGGACGACATGGTGCCGTGCCTGCCGCTGACTCGGGTGGGCGGGGCCGCGGTGACGGACCAATTGCCCGCCGAAGACCTGGCGCGAATAATAGAGCGCACCCGGACCGGCGGTGGGGAAATCGTCAAACTGCTGAAAACCGGTAGCGCATATTACGCCCCGGCCGCCTCCGTGGTCCGGATGGCTGCGGCCATTCTCCGGGACGAGAAGGCCGTGCTGCCCTGCGCCGCCTGGCTGCAGGGAGAATACGGCCAGCGCGACCTGTTCCTCGGCGTCCCCGTGGTGCTGGGACGCGAAGGCGTGATCCGGATCATGGAATTCGGCCTGAGCGCAGAGGACCAAAGCGCGCTCCAGCGCTCGGCCGAGGCAGTGCGCGCGCTCAACCGTCAAGTGGACGCCCTGCTCCAGGGGAAATAGCGGCCGTAGGCCGGTCAAGGAGGGATGTTCATGCGTGAGATCCGTGCGGATGAAATCAAGAACGCGGTCGTGTCCGCGCTCAAGGAAATTCATTATCAGATGCGGCCGGACCTGAAGGCGAGCATCAAGCAGGCGCTGGAGCAGGAGGCGTCACCCCTGGGCCGGCAGGCGCTTGAGCTTCTGCTGCAAAACGCCAAAATGGCCTCGGCCGGCGTGCACCCCCTGTGCCAGGACACCGGGCTTACGGTCATTTTCGTAGAGATCGGGCAGGACGTACGCGTGGTGGACGGAGGTTTGGCCGAAGCCCTGCAGGCCGGCGTCCGCCAGGCCACGCAGGAGGGCCGGCTGCGGCACTCGGTCTCCGTGCATCCCTTTAAGCGCGTCAACACCGGGGACAATACCCCGGCTACTCTCCATTATGACATTATTCCCGGCAAAGGATTAAAAATGAACATCATGGCCAAAGGCAGCGGCAGCGAGAACATAAGCGCCCTGACCATGCTGCTGCCCTCGGCCGGCGAGGCAGGTGTGCGCGATTTCGTGCTGAACATCATTCGGCAGCACGGCGCGGCCGCGTGTCCCCCGCTCCTGATCGGCGTAGGCGTGGGCGGCGGGTTTGACACGGCACCGGTGCTGGCCAAGAAAGCCCTGCTGCGCCGGTTGGGCGAGCCCTCGTCGGACGCCGAAACCGCGGAAATGGAAAAGACCCTGCTGGCGCAGATCAACAGCCTGGGCGTGGGACCCCAGGGCTGGGGAGGAACCACCACAGCCCTCAGCGTGGCGATCAAGACCGCGCCCTGCCACATTGCCTCGCTGCCAGTGGCCGTGAACATCCAGTGCCACAGCCATCGTCTGGCGGAGGTGAAGTTATGAGCGGCAAATGGCTGAAATTACCGGTTACGGCCAAGGATCTGCAGTCGCTCGCGATCGGCGAATGGGTAAACCTAAGCGGCCCGCTCTATACGGCCCGGGACGCGGCCCTCGAGCGCATACATAATTTGATTTTGGAAGGTAAAAAGCCGCCAGTGGACTTTAAGGATCAGCTCATCTATTTCGTGGGCCCCACGCCACCGGCTCCGGGGGAACCGGTCGGTTCGGCCGGCCCCACCACCAGCCGCCGCATGGAACCGTTTCTCCCCTCCGTGCTGGAGGCCGGCGTGGTCGCGGTGATGGGCAAGGGCCCCTTGTCCGCGCAAATGGTGTCCGAATTCCAGAGGCGGGGCGTGGTCTATTTGTCCGCGGCCGGTGGCGCGGGCGCGTTCTACGGTTCCCGTGTGCACGGCGCGGCCGTGGCCGCCTACGAGGAATTGGGGCCAGAGGCGGTCTTCAGCCTGAAAGTGGAAAATTTTCCGGCAGTGGTGGCTTTGGACCTTAAAGGCGGCAATCTGTTCGAGCAAGGCCCGGCAGCTTTTCGAAAGGAAGCCTAGCATGGCGAAAGCCAAGCCCAAGCGCAAAGCCGCAGCCCGGCAAACCCGGCCGGGCCAGCGCCGCAAACGCGCTGCTCCGAACTCACGACCCCGCACCACGGCCTTGCCACAGACCGTGGCGGATAAAATATTGCGCGCCCATTGCGTGAGCGGCGAGTGCCTGCCAGGCCAGCCCCTTGGCCTGCTCGTTGACCAGACCCTTACACAGGACGCCACGGGCACCATGGCTTGGCTGCAATTCGAGGCCCTGGGCCTGTCCCGCGTGCGTACGCAACTCTCGGTTTCGTATATCGATCACAACACCCTGCAGACCGGATTTGAGAACGCCGATGACCACGCCTTTTTGCAGAGCACGGCGAAAAAATACGGCGCAGTGTTTTCGCGCCCGGGGAATGGCATTTGCCATCAAGTCCATTTGGAGCGGTTCGGTAAACCGGGCCAGACCCTGTTGGGTTCTGATTCTCATACCCCCACAGCCGGCGGGCTGGGCATGCTGGCCCTGGGCGCGGGCGGCCTGGACGTGGCCGCGGCCATGGGCGGCGCGCCGTTTTTCCTGACCTGCCCGCAAGTCGTGAAAATTGATCTGCGCGGCCGGTTGCGGCCGGGTGTTTCCGCCAAGGATGTGATTCTGGAGGTGTTGCGCAGAATTTCGGTCAAGGGCGGGGTGGGGAAGATTCTGGAATATGCCGGCCCCGGGGTCTCGACCCTGTCCGTGCCGGAGCGCGCCACGATTACCAACATGGGCGCGGAGACCGGGGCCACCACCAGCGTATTTCCCTCTGACCACGTGACGCGCGCCTGGTTAACCTATCAAAACCGGGGGCAAGATTTTCAGGCCCTGGCAGCCGATCCCAAAGCCGTTTACTCGGGCGGCGAAATTAAAATCGATCTGTCCGCCTTGGAGCCCCTGGCGGCCCAGCCCCACTCCCCGGACAACGTGGCGCCCATCAGCAAGTTGCAAGGGCTCAAGCCGCAGCAGGTGGTGATCGGGTCGTGCACGAATTCCTCGGTCAAGGACCTGGTGACTGTGGCCGCGCTCCTGGCCGGCAAGCGCGTGCACGAGGACGTGTCTTTGGTCATTACGCCCGGGTCGCAGCAGGTTCTGAGTGCCCTGGCCAAGAACGGCGCCCTGGCTTCGCTGATCGCCTCAGGCGCCCGGGTAATGGAACCGGCCTGCGGCGCTTGCATTGGCATGGGCCAGGCCCCCAGCTCGGGCGCAATTAGTCTGCGCACCTTTAACCGTAATTTTAAGGGACGCTCGGGTACCGCGGACGCGCAGGTTTACCTGGTCTCGGCCGAGACCGCCGCGGCTGCCGCCTTATCGGGGGAAGTGACCGACCCCCGGCGTCTGAAAAAATCAAAAACCTTCACGCTGCCCAAGCGAGCTGAACTTTCGGACAGCCTGCTCGTAACACCCACCTTGCAGGACAAATCCAGCAAGATTGTCCGCGGACCGAATATCCAGCCCCTGCCGGAATTCAAGCCCCTGCCCGAGGAGGACCAAGGACAGGTGCTGGCCAAGTTCGGGGAGAATATTACCACGGATGACATCATGCCGGCCGGCGCCAAGATCCTGCCCCTGCGTTCCAATATCCCGGCGATTGCCGAATATGTGTTTATTGGCGTAAAGCCGGGTTTTGCCAGCCGCGCCAAATCCCTGGGCGGCGGCTTCGTGATTGGCGGAGAAAATTACGGACAGGGCTCCTCGCGCGAACACGCGGCTCTGGCGCCCCGCTATCTGGGTGTGCGGGCCGTATTGGCCAAGTCATTTGCGCGCATTCATCTGGCCAATCTCATCAATTTCGGTATTCTGCCGCTTGTGTTCAAACAGCCGGTCGATTACGACCAGGTGGACGCGGGCCACGAACTGTCCCTGCCTGATTTGCGCGTGCGCTTGAAATCCGGCAAAACCGTATTGGTCCGCAATGTGACCACAGCCGCGGAATGGGAGATGACCTGCGAGCTCACAGAGCGGCAATTGGAAATTATCCTGGCCGGCGGGATGCTGAATTATTTAAAAAAGACTTTGCTTCCCCCGCGCTAAACCCCCGCGACAGCTAATCGAAACAATTCCTATAGAGCCGAAAATCTTCCTTGAATTGGATTACAACGGGACTATAATAATGTTGCTTTAAAAAAGGCACGTAAAGGAGGACAAGCTCATGTCCAAGAGAGTAGGTATAATCGCGGGAACCGCGGGTTTTTGCCTGGCAATGCTATTCCTGTCCGCACAGGCCACCACTAAAATACCCATGCGCATGAACTACCAGGGGTATCTGACAGACCCCGGCGGTACGCCCATTAACGGCACGCGGAACCTGCGCTTCCGGCTTTACGACGCAGGCGGCAGCGCCCTGAACTGGGTCGAAACGCACAACAACGTGAATATCGTCAACGGTATTTTTAACGTGGTGCTGGGCGCGTCAACCACAGTACCCGTCGTAATCAATGAGACGTTTCGCGAAGCTTATTATTTGGAAATTATAGTGGACCACACCGGCGCGGGCGCGTGGGAGACCATGACGCCCCGCCATTTGTTGTCCAACGCGGCGTATGCCATGGCAGCCAGAAAGGTTGTCTACCAACAGGTCCTGACCGTGGCGCACGACGGCGGGGACACGAACACGGCCAGCGGCGCCATTGACATGCTCCTGGGCCAGGGCGCGTTCGCGGGCGCGGGGGCCCTCTCGCCCGCGCCGTCCATGAGCACGCAGTGGGTGATCGAGGTGAAAGCCGGGCAGTACAACGAGGCCGGGACTTTTGGCGGCGGCGGCGCAATGGTTGTGCCGGACTGGGTGACCCTGCGCGGCCAGGGCTGGAACGCCACGGAATTGCAGGTGAGCGCCATTAACCTGGCCGGCCAGGGCCGGGCCCTGGAATCTTTGATGATCTCGGGCAAAGACACGGGAGTAATACTCATCAATATGGCCGGCGCGCAATACAGTTATGTGAGGGAATGTAAGATGGAGGTTAGCCAACCCCTGGCGACCATTGACTTGAGTAACGCCAATTTATGCGACGTGGTGGAAAATTATTTGGTTATCATGGGCCCGGGTAATTGCGGCGGCATCGTGATAAGCGGGATCAATGACTCGCGCGTGGAGGACAATGTCATCAACCTGAATTATTTTATGCCTGCGGGCAATGGATCATTCGGTCTGTCCGACCAGGGAGCTCCGATGATAGAAGGGTATATTCTGGAAAACACCGTTCAATACACCACCACCGACGTGTGGCCGGGATGCGCGTATGGCATAGGCCTTTCCAACGGGGGCGGCGGTCGCGTCAGTTCGAATGTCTTCTATCACGGCCTGGTCAACAAGGATATCGTGGATTTGGCCACTGGCCTTACGCCTGCCCCGGCGTTCACTCCCGATGGCGTTTATAACCAAGACAGCGCGGGCGCGGCCATGGCGGGGTTTTAAACTTTATTAAACTTAGGGCGTATTGAAAATGGGTGTAAGGGAAGCACGATACATACTGGCGATCCTGGCGCTGGCCAGTCTGCTGGCCGCCTTGCGCGTGGAGGCGCACAGCAATTTCTCCTCGACCAATTACATCGGCGTGGACGATGTGCAGGATTCGGGCGGAGACGCGGCTGCGTCCACGAACTACGGCGAATTGTCCGCCATTGGCCAGACCGCGGACAATGTCATCACGTCCACGAATTACGTGAATTACGCGGGCTTTCTGCACGCCGCGTTTTTAAATCTTACGCCTACGCCCACGATCACCCCTGCGGCCACGCCTTTGGTCAGTGCGACTAATACCGCCACCGTCACACCGTCACCCACGGTTTCGGAGAGCCCCACATTTACCATCACGTCCTCGGAAACCATGACCAGCACGATCTCGCCCACTTCAACGGAGTTGCCGGTCTTTTCCAGCACGATCACCCCGAGCATTTCGCCCACCCCGAGCATCACCCCCACGGCGACTCATTCAGCCACGCTAACCATGACGGCCACGATCGCGGACAGCCCCACGCCCAGCCCGAGTTTTACGCAATCGGCCAACATAACCGATACGCCTAACAATACGGTTACGCCCACCATTACGTCCACCCTGATCGTGTCCCTCACTGCCACCATCTTGGCCACCCACACGCACTCGCCGACCATCACGCACAGTCCCACGATATCGCCGACTTACAGTATCACGCCCACAGCCAGTCATACGCCCCGCGTAACGGCCACGCCCACGCAGCGTCTGCTGGCCGAAGAGCCCGAAGTGATCGTCTATCCCAATCCGGGCCGGATTGGCCGGCAGACGTTTATCCAGGTAAAAGTGGACGACCCCGGTCTGGTGGGGCGAACCTGCCCCATCGAAGTCACGGTGTACAACCCTGCCGGTGAGCGGGTGGCGATACTTGATACCCGCGGCCAGTACGGGATCAACCGGATTTCCTTTGACACCACCAGCCTGGCCGGCGGGATTTATTTCTACCGCTTGCGGGTCAACGGTCAGGATAAAGGAGTTCGGAAACTCGTCCTGTATAAATACTAACAGGCTGCTGAAAAACCCTCGGAAGGTCATTGCGAGCGACCGAAGGGCGCGTGGCAATCTGATTTAATCCTAATAAAATCGAGATCGCTTCGTCGCTAGCGCTCCTCGCAAAGACTGCCAAAAGGGTTTTTCATCGCCCGGCTAATTTAACTTTCCCGCCGGACCACTTGCCTCCGCGTGGTCTGAATCTGTCCGACCGCGAAACAATCCGAGGCCCAAAGACCCGGGAGATTTTCTTTTTAAACCGCCGAACTTAGGGTATGATAATTCCTAAATCAATTCCGCGCTGGGCGGAACGAGCAGGAACCAAGGGAGGGAATTATCGTGAACAGAGGAATTCTTTACGCAAGTGTAGTGCTATTTATGGTCAGCGGGTGCGCCACCGCGCCGCAAACCGTAGCGGACAAAGCCCCGGCCAAAGAAAAGGAGAAAGGCATGCCTACCGAAGTGTTGATAGAGACGGAAAAAGGAGACATCGTATTCAAGTTTTATCCGGAAGACGCCCCCAACACGGTGGCCAACTTCATCAAGCTGGCCGAGAAAAAATTCTACGACGGCCTGAAATTTCACCGCGTAGTTCCCAACTTCGTGATACAGGGAGGAGATCCCAAGGGCGACGGCACGGGCGGGCCGGGCTACACAATCAAGGCCGAGTTCAACTCGCGTTCGCACCTGACCGGCGCGGTGGCCATGGCCCGGGCCATGGATCCGGATTCCGCTGGCAGCCAATTTTACATCTGCCTGGCGCGCACGCCGCATCTGGACGGACAGTACACCGTCTTCGGCCAGGTCACCAAAGGCATGGACGTCGTGCAGTCCATTCGCCAGGGCGACGTGATGAAAAAAGTTACGCTGCGATAAAGCGGACGCGCAACCTTGAAGGCGGAAGCCGCGCGGTTGGTTTGGTCCGCGAAAAAAAATGTCAAAGTGCAAAAAAATATTTTTGTTCGAAGCGAAAGTGTGTTATAAAATAATTAAGCAAGCGATAGAGAGAAGGAACAACTTTCGCGAGCAAAGGAGGTGAGGGAATGGCAGCCAAGAAGAAAGCGGCGAAGAAAGTAGCGAAGAAGAAGGTCGCTAAGAAAAAGAAATAAGTGATGCACCATTAGGTGAAGTTATAGTTTAAAA